>RGHP01000052.1 GCA_010024125.1 Gammaproteobacteria bacterium
CGCGCAGCATCAACCGCCGGGTTGTCATGAGCAGCCGCCAAGGCAGCAGCTTGATCAGCAGAACATTCCTGAGTCCAAGCTGCATACTCAATGTTCTGAGTGTTCTTGATTAGGTTCAAACGAGCGAACGCACCAACCGCTGGACATACTGTGTACAGAATCGCAATAAAGAGCAAAGCCCAACCCGCTGAGATACGAGCGTCTTTTACAGAAGGAACCGTAAAGAAACGTACGATCACATGTGGAAGACCCGCTGTACCGCACATCAATGCAACAGTCAGAAGGAATGTATTCCAAACACCAGCACGGCCTTCAGTGTAAGCGATCGAGAATCCGAGATCCTTGAACGACTGATCCAGTGCGTGCAACACGTAGGTTCCTGCTGGAATCTCACGGACACCGTTATCAAACGCAAATTCGATTGTTCCACCGAATCCGAGCTGAGGTAGGAAGTCACCTGTCACTTGAAGCGACAAGAAGATTGCAGGAATTGTATACGCAACAATCAATACACAGTACTGAGCCACCTGCGTATATGTAATCCCTTTCATACCACCCAATACAGCGTAGACGAAAACGATACCCATACCGATGACAACACCAGTGTTGATGTCAACCTGAAGGAAACGTGAGAACACGATACCAACACCACGCATCTGACCAGCAACGTAGGTGAATGATACGAAGATCACACACACAACAGCCACGGTACGCGCAACGTCTGAGTAGTAACGGTCACCAACGAAGTCAGGCACTGTGAACTTACCAAACTTACGCAGGTAAGGTGCCAACAACATCGCCAACAGTACGTAACCACCTGTCCAGCCCATCAGGTACGCACCTGAATCACGGCCGAGCAGAGAGACAATACCTGCTAGGGAGATGAAGGACGCTGCAGACATCCAGTCAGCAGCTGTAGCCATCCCGTTTGCAACTGGATGGACGCCACCGCCCGCAACGTAAAATTCAGAAGTTGATCCAGCTTTTGACCAGATCGCAATCCCGATGTACAGCGCGAATGAGGCGCCGACAAACAGGTAAATCAAGCTTTGAAGTTCCATGTCTGCTCCTTATTCGTGCACGTCGTATTTTTCATCAATGGCATTCATACGCTTTGCATACACAAAGATCAGAATCAAAAATACGTAGATCGATCCTTGCTGTGCAAACCAGAAGCCAAGCTTAAAACCGCCAAAAGCGATCGTATCGAGAAGGTCCACGAATAGGACCCCACAGCCGTATGACACGATGAACCAAACAACCAGCAACTGCATGATTGTTCTGATGTTCTCCTGCCAGTAGGCTTGAGCTTTTTGCTCTTCCATGCTTCACCACCCTCGTTATCGTTAGTTAAATTAAAAGGAAGCGAGGTGAACATACCACCAAAAGAGACAACTAAAAGCAGGACATTGGTCGTATTATGTGCAGATTGAACACCGAATCCAAGGAGTGCTCGTGCACATAAGTTGGCAACTCATCGTGCTGTCTCTTGCATACGTTGGCGTTCTTTTTATTATCGCCTGGCATGGGGACAGAAATACATCCTCCTTTGGCGGTGCACGGGCGTCACGCTGGGTCTACCCGCTCTCAATCGGTGTCTACGCGACCAGTTGGACCTACTATGGCGCGGTTGGGTCTGCTGCAGATCATGGGTGGGAGTTTTTACCGATTTATCTCGGACCCATTCTGGTGTTTATCTTTGGCTGGCCGGTCATCTCTAAATTCAATGCCGTTGTTAAAACCCATCGCATTGGATCACTGGCCGACTTCATGTCAGCCCGGTACGGCCGCTCACACCCGCTTGCGGTTCTGACAACACTGGTTGCACTTCTTGGAACGATTCCTTACATCGCGCTGCAACTGAAAGCAGTCGGACAAACATTCAATATCATGGCGGGCTCACCGACAGGAACAGAGCCAGCCATTTTCGATACGGCCTTCTTTGCCGCTGTTTTCTTGACGGTATTTGCGATCTTGTTCGGTACTCGGCTTCCAGGCCAACGAAGAGACAGTAATCGTGGCATGATGATCGCGATTGCTTTTGAATCAGTGGTAAAACTCGTTGCGTTCGTGCTTGTCGGTGTTTTTTGTGCCTTCGAGCTGTATGACGGTTTTGACAACCTGTTTTATCTGGCAAGGCAGGATCCAGAGGTCGCTAGCGTCTTTAGTACCGACTTTTCTCAGTGGGGATTAGCAACACAGCTTGTGCTCGCAAGTCTTGCAATCATCTGTCTCCCGCGGCAATTCCATGTCACCTTTGTTGAGTCACCTGACGAAGAACGCTACAGAAATAATGCGCGTTGGTTCTTCCCACTGTATCTCCTTGGGTTCGTCATCTTTGTTGTCCCAATTGCAGCGGCTGGTTTATTGAAGTTTGGAGGATTGGCTCCACCAGATGCCTTCGTTTTGCTATTACCTATGGCTTTCGATAACGAGCCATTGGCTGCACTGGCATTCCTTGGGGGGCTTTCAGCAGCAACTGGAATGATCCTCGTATCCACGCTCGCGCTTGCGATCATGGTTGCCAATGAACTGCTATTACCACTGCTCTTTCGGTCATCATCAGAAGAACTCAAAGAACGCCAGGATCTGTCCTGGATTATGGTCATGGTTCGACGCCTCTGCATTGCAGGCATTATGGCATTAGCGTGGCTCTACTATCAGTCAGCGACAAGCGAACGCTCGCTTGCGTCTATTGGACTTGTGGCATTCGTCGCAGCCGCTCAATTCGCACCCGCACTGCTTGGCGGACTCTACTGGCGACAAGGGAATCGCTACGGGGCACTCGCCGGCATGCTGATCGGCCTTGTCAGTTGGTCGTTTATGTTGGTGCTTCCTGAGGTTTCCGATGGAGCACTTGAGACGTTACAACCTCTGTTGGTACTCCCCGTTGATCCATTGACCAACGGCGTCTTGGTATCCTTGGGTCTTAACCTACTCACCTATGTACTGATCTCTCTAACCACAACATCACGACTCGTGGACCGCGTCCAGGCCGCAACCTTCGTCGATGTTATGCCGCCAAACTCAAAATCTGGACGGTATTTAAAAGAAGATCTTCGAATTGATGACCTAACCACCCTGGCATCACGTTTCATTGGCAATGATCGCGTCCAACACATCATCGAAACCTATGCCGCAGATCACCAAATCCAACAACTCAATGAAAAAGATCCTGCCCCAGCGGAACTCATCGCCGCTATCGAATCGATTCTTGCGCAAGAGATCGGATATACCTCCGCTCGACTTGTCATCCGATCGGCATCACGGGGTAAGCGCATTCACCTAGGCGAGCTCGTCTCCCTCGTCGATGAAGCATCAACACTCGCAAGACACAACCAAGAGCTCCTCAGAAAAGCAATCGAGCACTTATCACAAGGGATCAGTGTGGTTGACCAAAACCAGAAATTGGTTGCTTGGAATAAACGGTATCAGGAACTCTTTAACTACCCAGATGAACTTCTCACCGTAGGACGCCCAATCGCAGATTTGTTCCGTCATAACGCGGAGAAAGGAATCATTGGAGACTTTTCGACCCACGAGCAAATTGAACAAGCGCTGCAAAAACGACTTGATCACTTAAATAAGGGAAGTGCGTATCGACGAGAGTCTATTTTATCGAGCGGGATCACGCTCGAGATCATCGGTGAACCGATGCCAAACGGAGGCTATGTCACAAGCTATTCCGATATCTCTCCCTATAAAGAAGCGGAATCTGCCTTGCGAGAGTCCGAGCAGGCGATCCGCGTCTACACCGACAACGTGCCCGCGATGATCGCGTACGTGGATCGGGATTACAGAATTCAATTTATCAACAAAGCCTTCGAACGCACGATGCGTGTATGGCGGGAGCAAGTGGTTGGTCGGCCGAATAAAGAGATATTTACCGAGGCCGAGTATGAAGCGCGACTGCCTTACCTCAGGCGCGCCTTTGAGGGACGCAGACAACGCTTTGAAGTCTCCATTGATCGTGCCGGCGAGCACCGTGAATTCGAGGCACTGTATGTACCGCATCGAACTGATAGCGGGGATGTACAGGGTATTTTTGTTCTTTACCAAGACGTCACTGACCGAAACGAAGCAAAACGCGGACTTGAAACAGCCAATGAAACGCTGGAAGCACGCGTTGATGAGCGTACAGAAGAACTGCAAGCGGCGAACGAAGCATTGGAGGCAGAAAATATTCGGCGCGCCGAAACAGAAAAAGCACTGACCGAAGCCATGCGGGCAACTGAAGAAGCCAATTTATCAAAAACGCGATTTCTAGCAGCGGCATCGCATGATCTTCTGCAGCCATTGAATGCCGCTCGCTTGTTTACAACATCACTGGCAGAGCGCGCTCACACTGATGAAATCCGTGAGCTGACTGGGCATCTCGAGGGGGCTTTAAGTTCTGCGGAAAGTTTGATTTCAACGCTTCTTGAAATCTCAAAACTGGATGCTGGGGCTCTTCGTGCTGAACCCAAAGCATTTGCGATCACCGAACTGTTTGGCCAGTTATCGCAGGAATTTCAGTTAATCGCAGAACAACGCGACATCACATTTCGTGCAAAAGCTCGAGATGCGGTTGTGCATACAGATCCAAAACTCTTACGGCGAGTACTGCAGAATTTCCTCTCGAATGCGCTGCGCTACACAGAACCAAACGGACGTGTTTTGTTTGCAATCCGCACCTTCGGACAGGATGTGCGGATCGAGGTATGGGATACGGGTATTGGGATGCATCCGGATGATCTGCCATCAATTTTCGATGAGTTTAAACGGCTCTCTGAAGGCATCCAAACTGAGAAAAAAGGATTAGGTCTTGGACTCTCCATCTCCAAACGAATTTGCGATCTACTCGGCCTATCGTTGAAAGTTCATTCAACACCGGGGGTTGGATCATGCTTCGCTGTGACCCTTCCACGGTCAGAGATGCAACCTGAGTCGCTTAACAAACGCAGAACACAACGCGGCCAGACGCTCTCTCAACCACTGACAGGCCGTACAGTTCTCGTGATCGATAACGAAAAAGATATTCTCGTTGGAATGCAAAGCTTGTTGGGCGGTTGGGGAGCAGAGGTTGTCACTGGGATGACCTTAGATGACGCCAAAGAGGCGATCAAAGCGCGAAGCGATATTCAAGTCGCGCTGATCGATTACCACCTCGATGATGACGCGCTGGGCGTCGATGTGATTGCTGTACTCAGAGCACTTCGGGGAGATATCGAATGCGCATTAATCACCGCAGACCGCGGCGAAGAAATGAAGCAACAAGCAAAAGAGCTGGGAGCGACCGTTCTCCATAAACCATTGAAGCCGGCCGCGCTCAGGTCATGGATTACTCAGAAGCTTCGGGGGAAGCCGCTTCCACCATCGGCTTGAGTTCGCCAGATTGATACATCTCGAGCACGATATCGCAACCACCAATCAACTCGCCGTTGATCCAAAGTTGCGGGAACGTTGGCCACTCAGCATATTTTGGCAGCTCAGCACGAATGTCTGGATGCTCGAGAATATTCACGAACGAAAATGGACGACCACAAGCCATCAAAGCCTGAACTGTCTGCGAAGAGAATCCACACTGTGGCTGATTTGGTGTGCCTTTCATGTACAAAAGGACTGGGTTTTCTTCGATTTGTGATTTGATCGTCTCAAGTGTGCTCATCTCTTCCTCTCTGTGCTCGCTTGGAGTAATACTGAATGGTACACTGCGTCGCTTTTCCGGAACACGGTTATGGCGAAAACAGATTTCCTAACGCTGAATGATTTGTCCCAATCAGCACTTTTTAAAGTGCTAGAGCGCGCTCACGCTCTAAAAAAGTCGTATCAAGCCAAAGAATTTCATCAAACGCTATCTCAACACGTTCTCGCCATGATCTTTGAAAAGTCATCGACTCGGACTCGTGTGAGTTTCGAGGCCGGTATGACTCAACTCGGGGGTTCCGCAATTTTCCTTTCCCCAACCGATACACAACTCGGACGGGGTGAACCTCTCGAAGACACTGCTCGAGTGCTGTCCGAGATGGTCAGCGCAGTGATGATTCGTACCGATGAGCACAACAAGCTCGAGCGCTTCGCACGCGCGGCTACCATTCCGGTAATTAACGGGCTTTCAGACAGCTGTCACCCATGCCAGTTACTCGCTGACATTCAAACCATGCAAGAAGTATTTGGTGATGTGGCGGGGCTCAGGGTCGCCTGGATTGGTGATGGTAATAACGTCTGCCATAGCTATCTCGAGGCAGCAGGAATATTCGGATTTGAGCTGACTATCGCAGCACCGACAGGGTATGAGCCTGCATCAGAGTGGGTCGAAAAGGCCAATGGCCATGTCAATTTCGTTGATACTCCCGAAGAGGCAGCGGCCAATGCACAAGTCATCACGACAGATGTGTGGGCAAGCATGGGCCAAGAAGATGAAGCCAAGGAGCGACTCAAAGCGTTTGACGGCTACCAGATCACTCCCGCCCTTTTAGACCTCGCCGCCGATAACGCGTGTTTCTTGCACTGCTTACCAGCACACGAAGGCGAAGAGATTGTAGAAGGCCTCTTCTCTGACTCCCGAACAGCAACCGTGTGGGCGCAAGCCGGTAACCGATTGCATGCCCAAAAAGCCTTGCTCGAGTATCTCATTAACGGATGATTCCAATTTACCTCAATTACTGATAATTTATTCAGTATGAGTGAGATTAAATTAACCAAAGCCCAGACCCGCGTATTGGATGTGATTCAACAATCAATCCGAGACGAGGGTCGACCACCAACTCGCGCAGAAATTGCTGATGCGCTCGGTTTTCGGTCAATCAATGCGGCCGAATCTCATCTGCGTGCATTGGAGCGGCGTGGAGCGATCAGACTACAAGGTGGCGCAAGCCGTGGAATCCAGTGTCTAGTTCCTCTTGACGATGAGGATCATGATGAGCCGGGATTACCCGTCATCGGCAAAGTTGCCGCTGGTGTCCCAATTGACTCTGTTGCTCATATCGAAAAAGTGGTCCCAGTCCGCTCCGAGCTCTTCTCTCCCGCACCAGACTATTTGCTCCGTGTTCAGGGTGACTCAATGATCGATATCGGAATTTTTGATGGTGATCTGCTCGCGGTTCGAAAATCAGATACTGCGCGCCATGGTGACGTGGTCGTCGCGCGCGTCAATGGTGAAGTGACCGTTAAACGCTTAGATCGAAGTCCCAAGGGCGTCCGATTACTGGCGGAAAATCAAAATTACGAGCCGATCGTTATCGCGCCAGATTCAGAATTTTTTATCGAAGGACATGCTGTCGGAGTCATTCGAACAGCGATCTAGGATTCATCGAATCGGCTTTGAAACTCGCCAACCAGATCAGATAATTCCTCAACCCATGGCGCATACCGGTCATTTTTGAGTCGGTCCAATCCACTCGTATCAGTCAGCGGAATCCGTTCTGAATCCGTGGATTCAGGCACTTCATCAGGACATGAAACCTTGGCTCGATGCGCCCAAAAACTCGCTAACCAACCGTCTTGATCACTACTCAAAGAATGGAGTTTTTGCGCTTCGAGAGAAACCAACTGTCGACTGGATAGTTGTTCAGTCAAGTCTCTTAACGACTGGATTGCCTCAGGCTTCAAACCATGTGCATCACCCACTTGCCTAATCAAGGCGATCCAGGTCGCTTCAATCTGATTCAGCACTGCTTCGCATAGCGCGTGGTGCTGCAGTCTACTGTCTGCCTTGGTTGCGACAAGCGCTTTCGTCTTCGCAAGCGACTCAAGGACACGACGACGAGCCCTAACTGGCCGCATTAGCCTTCAGACCAGCGCCCATTTTCATAGGTCGCCTTCCATTTGGTCGCCTTCCCATCAATTTCACTCATCACATATTGCGCATTGGCTTTACGCGAGAAACGAACTTGGGCCGGATTGCCATCGGGATCACTGGCTGGAGCAGCCAAGATAAACTGATACTTCGGGTCGAGTTGATCCTTCACCTTCAAAAGCTCCGACACCAATGGTGCACGTGTTTCACGATTTTTCGGGAATCCGCTGGCAGCCAAGAAGAGGCCACTGGCACCGTCTCTCAACACGTAGGTATCGTCCACTTTCTGGCATTTCAGCCATGGCATCGGAATCGGATCCATTTTCGGAGGAGCGGCTTGTCCGTTCTTCAAGAGTTTGCGCGTATTCTTGCACTCCGTATTGGTGCAACCGAAGAATTTACCGAATCGACCGGTCTTCAATTGCATCTCATTACCACACTTGTCGCACTCAATTGATGGACCTTCATAGCCCTTAATTTTGAATTGCCCTTCCTCAATCACATGACCAGAGCAGTCTGGATTGTTTCCGCACACATGCAGTTTGCGTTTCTCATCGATGAGATAAGAATTCATCGCAGTCTGACACAAAGGGCAACGCTGCTTTTCCATCAAGGCAAGGGTTTCAGCCTCTTCACCCTCAGCAATCGCTTCATCACCGGGAGTCAGGTTGATCGTTGTTTTACAACGCTCTTTTGGCGGCAACTGATATCCTGAACACCCGAGGAACACCCCTGTTGTTGCAGTCCGAATCATCATCGGACGGCTACACGTTGGGCAGGAAATATTGGTCTCTGTGGGCGTGTTCGGACGCATACCCTCTGGACTCGCTGCTTGATCGAGGGTTTGCTTAAACTGGCCGTAAAATTCATCCAAAAGACCGAGCCAGTCCTTGCGACCTTCCGCCACATCATCGAGCGAGTCTTCCATGCCGGCTGTGAAATCATAGTTCATCAAATCACTGAAATTCTCAACGAGACGATCGGTGACGATTTCACCCATTTTTGTCGCGAATAGTCGACGCCCTTCCATCTCAACATATCCACGATCTTGGATGGTTGAGATAATGGCAGCATAAGTCGACGGACGACCGATTCCTTGTTTTTCAAGCTCCCGCACCAGCGACGCTTCATTAAATCGAGCCGGAGGCGATGTGAACTTTTGTTGCGGATCAAGCGCAACCAATTCGAGCACGTCACCCACCTGAACATCTGGCAGTTCTGCTGCATCATCGCCCTTACCGCCAGGTGGCGATACTGCTTGATAGCCTGGGAACGTTGTAACTTTTCCACGAGCCTTTAAACCATAACCCTTTGCTTCAACCTTAATCGTTGTTGTTAGGTATTCAGCTGGCGTCATCTGACAAGCTACAAACTGGCGCCAAATGAGCTCATATAAACGTTGCGCATCGCGCTCAACAGACGCTAGGTCAGATCCTTTTTTACGAACATCCGATGGACGAATTGCCTCATGCGCCTCTTGCGCGTTTTCGCGGTTTGCATAGAAATTCGGTTTTTCAGGAAGATAGCGCGAGTCAAACTCAGACTCGATCAATCCTCGCGCAGCATGAATCGCATCATTGGACAGATAGGTTGAGTCGGTTCGCATGTACGTTATGAGACCCGCTTCATACAAACGCTGGGCAAGCATCATGGTTTTTTTCACACCAAACCCAAGCCGTTGGCTAGCTGCTTGTTGCAATGTCGAGGTAATGAATGGCGCAGGCGGGCGGGTCTTCCCTGGCTTACTCTC
>RGHP01000053.1 GCA_010024125.1 Gammaproteobacteria bacterium
TCCGCGGCGAACTCAAAGCGGGAGAAATGCACAGAACTGGTCTTCTCTGAGTTGGCGCGCTCGAGGTCTTCATCGGCAATCGCATAGACTCGATCAAAGCCCTGAATCTGGATGTAAGTTCTGTTCTCAACATCCACGAGTTCCGCAAGTTTCACCTTACGCTCTTCTTCGTCGGGGAATTCGATCATCTGAGTGCATTTGAGGTTCGTTCCATCTGGAATCAGAGGGTTGTACGCCTCTAATTCGTCCATGATGCCGTCTTCTTCAAATGTCTTCTCGATGCGGAGCATCTCTTGCACTTGATACCGGATTGTTGCCTCGTTTTCGAACTGCAATGTCATGTTTGGGCCAATAAAGACACTACGAATTCGCTTCAAACGCATCGCTTCGGCGCGAATTTCAGGGCGCTGCTTGGCGTAGTCTTCCAAAGACAGCAGGGAGTTACGTGCAATCTTAGTCATATTTACTCCTCGTTCAGTCCGTAAGCTTTAGCGACCAGTGACAGCGGGTGCGCTAAAGAGGGTTCGTTTCCGTGATTCTCACGGATACCTTGGGCGATATGGTGGCCGCCAAGTGGGCAGTCACTCGAAATGTAGTCAGGATTCTGTTCGTTCATGGTTCTGAATACTGGACGACCGATTTTCATCGACGTCTCGTGGAACTCTTTCTTCACGCCATAGGTACCTGCATGACCTGAGCACCGTTCTGTTGTTTTAACTTCTGTGTCAGGAATCATCTTCAAGAATTCTTCCGTTTTCTTACCGATGTTTTGAACGCGCCCATGACATGGAGCTTGATATGAAACTGTGCCTAAACCTGTCTTGAAGTCTGTGCTCATCAGGCCGTCTTTCACTCGCGCGATGAAATAATCAAACGGATCCCAGAAGGCGTCTTTAACGGCCTGTACATCTGGATCGTCTGGATACATCAGCGGGATTTCTTGCTTGAACATCAAGGTACAGGATGGAACGCCAGCCATGATTGCATAGCCTTCACGAGCAAGTTTCGCTAGACGCGGAATGTTGACTCGCTTTAGACGATCAACCGCCTCAAGGTCACCCTGTTCTAGCTTCGGCATACCACAGCAGACTTCTTTCTCGGCAACAACCCATGGGATGTCGTTGTGCTCAAGGACCTTGATCATATCTGTACCGATGCCAGGCTCGTTATAGTTGATATAACAGGTTGCGAAGATTGCAACTTTGCCTGGTGTCCGTTCGCCATCTTTGATCTCGACAGCCTTTGACTGCTTAATCATTTGACGTAATTTTTTCGGTGCAAACTCAGGCAGCCATGCGTTTTCATGAACGCCGAGTACACTTTGTACCGCTTTACGTACAGGTTTCCACTGATTAACAGCATTGACTGTCTCAGTGACAACCGGAATACCTGCGAGTTTTCCAAGCCCATCAGTGTCTGACAGGATTTTGTCTCGAGCAGGCATCCCTTCTTTCTGGTGCTTCACAGCTTTTGCTTGCAGCATCAGATGTGGGAAATCGATATTAAATGGGTGTGGTGGTACGTATGGACATTTCGCCATGTAGCACATGTCGCATAAATAGCACTCATCAATGACTTTGACGTAATCTTCTTTGGCAACGCCATCCACTTCCATTGTTTCACTGTCATCGATCAAATCGAACAGCGTTGGGAATGAGTTACACAAACTCAAACAGCGGCGACATCCATGACAGATATCAAACACGCGCTCGAGCTCGGCGTTGAGTTTCTCTTCGTCGTAATACTCGGGGTTCTTCCAATCAATTGGGTGACGCGTTGGGGCTTCGAGATTGCCTTCGCGTTTCGTTTCTGTCGCCATCATTTTCTCCGTGGGGGATGAAAACCAGGGGCGAACCCCTGGTTTTCGAGCGAATTAAGCTTCTGCTTTGTAAGCATCCAGAGTCTTCTGGAACTTGTTCGCGTGGCTGCGCTCTGCTTTCGCAAGAGTTTCGAACCAATCAGCGATTTCGTCGAAGCCTTCTTCACGAGCAGACTTAGCCATACCTGGATACATATCTGTGTACTCGTGAGTTTCACCTGCGATTGCAGACTCAAGAGCTTCAGCAACGTTTCCAGCAGCCAGACCAGTTTCAGGATCACCTGAACCACCCTGGATGAGGTATTCCATATGGCCGTGTGCGTGGCCAGTCTCACCTTCTGCAGTGTTACGGAATACGTTAGCAACTTCTGGAGCGCCTTCGATGTCCGCCATGTTTGCGAAGTAGAGGTAACGACGGTTTGCTTTAGACTCGCCAGCGAAGGCTGCCTTCAAGCTTTCTTCAGTTTTTGTACCCTTCAATTGCATGCGATTTCTCCTTTATAGAGTCATGCGTTTTTTCACATTAATGTGGCACCGAATTACCGGTGTCGAGGAAGAGTATGGGGACGGGTGTAATTTAATTCCAAGTGTATTTATAAATAACTTCGATAAATTTTCTCTATAAAAGTTTCTGTAATTCAGCCACTTATCTAAATGCAAAGCATTCGCATATAAACAGCATTCGCCCAAATGCGAAAACCCGTTACACTCTCGGCATGCAATTAAATTCTCCTCAGCATCAGGCGGTCACTGCGCCTGAGTCCAATCTACTTGTTATTGCTGGCGCAGGGTCTGGAAAGACACGTGTACTGGTTGAGCGCATGGCCTTTTTAATGCGTGACCAAGGGTTATCCCCCCATGCATTGATGGCAGTAACCTTCACTAACAAGGCGGCGCGAGAGATGCGCGAACGGCTTGAGGAGACGCTTGGCCGATCGCTTCATACCATGTGGGTCGGAACCTTTCATGGATTAGCGCATCGATTTTTGCGCGCGCATTGGCGAGATGCCGGTCTCATTGAGCAATTCCTGATCCTCGACTCCGATGATCAACAGCGCATGCTGAAGCGGATTATCGCGGATTTGCAGTTGGATGATGCAAAGTTCAAACCGCGCGCAGTGGCTGGATTTATCAATAGCTGTAAAGACGAAGGGCAACGGCCACAACATCTGCAAACGGGGCGTGACTATTACAACGATATGTTGATCCGTTTGTATGCGGAATATGACGCGCGATGTAATTCGCAGAATCTTGTTGATTTCGGCGAATTATTATTGCGTACGTTCGAGACACTTCAGAACAAATCGGAGCTTTTAAGGCATTATCAGGAGCGTTTTCGTCATTTATTGATCGATGAATTTCAAGATACCAACACCATTCAGTATGCATGGATTCGTTTATTGGCAGGCTCGACGACCCATGTTATGGCCGTTGGCGATGATGATCAGTCAATTTACGCTTGGCGTGGAGCACGAATTGAAAATATCCACCGCTATGAGTCTGACTTTGTGCCCGTTACCACGATTCGATTAGAACAAAACTATCGATCCACTGACGTTATCCTGAAGGCTGCGAACGCAGTGATCGCGAACAATACAGGCCGCTTGGGAAAAGAGTTATGGACCGACCAAGGTGCCGGCACCCCAATCCAACTGTATGCAGCTTTTAATGAGCAAGATGAAGCACGTTTTGTTGCGAATCGTATCAGCCAACATGCCGATCAAGGCGGCTTGTATGGAGAGCAAGCGATTCTTTATCGCAGTAACGCGCAATCACGAGTGCTTGAAGATGCATTGCTGCGTGCGGGTATTCCATATCGGATTTATGGTGGCCAACGGTTCTATGAACGGCTCGAGATCAAAAACGCGCTGATGTATCTGCGATTAATTCAAAACCGATTCGACGACACTGCTTTTGAACGCATTATCAATGTCCCTCCACGTGGCATTGGTGAGCGGACTGTTGAACAGATTCGTGAAACCGCTCGAGATGAGGGCAAGGGATTGTGGGATGCAGCGCTGCAGCTAACGTGCGGTGATGGATTAAGCGGTCGCGCGAAAACTGCTGTTGTTGCATTTATTGATCTCATTAATGACCTCGATCGCAAAGCGACTGATCTCGAATTATCAGATCTGGCCCGTGATGTGATCGACACCACAGGGCTCCTTGCATATCACGGTTCAGAAAAGGGAGAGCGAGGGCAGGCGCGTGTTGATAACTTGAACGAACTTGTCAGTGCATGTCGAGCATTTGAGCCTGAAGATGATGAATCACCAGTGCTCCTGCAATTTTTGTCTCAAGCCAGTCTCGATGCGGGTGAAACACAAGCAGATCCTGATGCTGATGCTGTTCAGCTCATGACGCTTCATTCTGCAAAGGGGCTCGAGTTTCCTCGCGTGTTCTTAGTCGGCGCTGAAGAAGAACTATTCCCGCACGTGATGAGCCTTGATTCAGCAGGCGGTTTAGAAGAGGAACGACGGCTTGCTTATGTGGGTATTACCCGAGCGATGCAGCATCTGATTGTGACCTATGCCGAGACGCGTCGATTGAACGGCCGTGATCACTTTGGACTTCTGAGTCGCTTTATTCGTGAGATTCCCCAAGACTGTATTGAAGAAGTTCGACTGGAATCACAAATCAGCCGCCCATTTGTGTCGTCATCATTTGGTGCGCGCCCGGTCGATCGGCCACATCGGCATCCTAGATTCCAAGAGTATGATGATGGGTTTGGAGAAGATACCGGCTTAGGAATTGGATCGCGCGTTGATCACGGCCTTTTCGGTGAAGGAACGATTTTGGCTTTCGAGGGCTCTGGACCGCAAATGAAAGTTCAGGTCCGGTTTGACGATGGCTCGAAGAAGTGGCTCGTCCTTCAATACGCGAAGCTCGTGCCACTTGGATAACTAAGACCCAGGAACTTGACGAATCCGGCCGTTGGCATCAATGGCAACAAATACAAACCGTGTTTCTGTTGATTTGTAGCTTTCAGCACCTTGTTCGGTAATCCAAACCTCGATTCGAATCTGCATTGATGAGCGACCGATATCCTCGAGCTCACCATAAATCGATACTTCAGAGCCAACGGGAACTGGCGCAATGAAATCCACGTTATCAAGCGACACTGTTGCGCACCGACCACCGCTGGCTTTCATGGCAATCTGAGCGGCCGCTTGATCCATTTGGTCTAACAGCCAGCCTGCGTAGATGTCACCTAGCGCGTTTGTAAATCGCGGGTGTGCAATGACTCGGAGAATCAATTCGCCTTCTGGATTGGGATCCTGTTCATCAAGCTCCACAGCACTTCCTTTTTGTTAATCTGAAGTGCATTGAGTCTACATGGTCAAGACGTTTTCAAGAAGTGGTCTAGACAAGTCACGCGATGTGTTGTTCGAGAAATGGCCTCGACAATCATTGATTCGGTCGCAAAGAGTTGTACCGATTCTTTGGCCCTTGTCAGCGCTGTATAGAGCAGCTCGCGACTTGGCTTAAACCGTGATCGCGACCCTGTTGGCTCTGGTAAGCAAATGAAGACCGATGAGTACTCTGATCCTTGAGATCGGTGGATGCTAATCGCCCATGCAGATTCAACTGCACCTAACTGATTTTTTCGAAGTGGCTGCTCGATATTGTCGAATTGAACGCGTGGATTTGCAAAATCATACGAGTCGATGACCACGCCAACATCCCCGTTGAACACGCCAATTCCAGGTTGGTTTTCTGTCACCAATAGGCGTTCCCCAAAACCATTGAGCCCGAGACGTTGGGTTTCTGTTTGTACGAGATGATTGATCATCCGCCTACCTCCGACTCCATCGCTGATCGCGGTCAGGCACTGGAAATCTGGAGTGGATGGGACGCCTTTTCTTCGTAAATCGTCAAAATACTGCAGATATCCATCAAACAGAGAGCCTCGTAACCGCTCGAGGTTTTGGTTTGTTTCCCAAAATATATTCAGATCCTTTATGCCCTGAAGAAAGCGCAGAGGGTCCCCGGATAAGCAGAGATCCTGTAACTCTGCGAGCGCTTCGTGTCCCTGGATTCGATGACGTTGGGTGAGTTGAAAACAATGATTGGACAACGCATTTGATTCAGTAATGACTTTGAGAATACTCCCGGCCTCAACACTGGCTAATTGATTGGGATCCCCCATCAAGATGAGATGCGCGTCTTGACTGAGTGACTTTAGCAATTGATCAAACAGATCGAGTGACACCATCGATGCTTCGTCAATCAATATGATGTCAGCTGAATTCAATTCGCTAAGTTGCCGATGGATAGTCGTCGCCACCACAGGCTCAAGGTCAGCCGTTGGCATTTTCGATATGGCGGCCTGAAATGATTCGGTTAATCGGACAGCTGCTTTGCCTGTTGGCGCAACCAATGAGACACGAGGCTTCCGTTGAAAAAGGGTTCGCTTGGCAGCGACGATCGCAGCCGCAGTGGTTGTTTTACCGGTACCCGGGCCACCTATCACAATCGCCAAGCGCTGACTTGCCGCGCCTACAATGGCACTCTGTTGGGACGCATCGGCATGTGGCATCAGTTGTCTTGGATCGATACTGATGGTGAGCGGGGGATGACTTGAACGGTTTTTAAGTGCGCGAGCAACCCTCAACTCTTGCGCAAAGTGCCGGCGAATTTGCAAAGCACCATGATTGATAGCGAATAGGGTTGCGATCTCTGATTCAGAAAGAGTCTTATCCCATAAATCATTATCCTTATCGGATAACTCTAGAGCAGTGTGTCCTTGTTGAATCGCCTCAAATAATTGTGCGACTGAAGCCTGTAGGCTCTGTGGCAGTCCTTCTGATTCCAGTAGTTTGAAAACGTCCGCCGATGTCATTGGGTGCATAAGCAATACTCCTCAAGAGCCAGTACACCGGCTGCTTCAATCGGTCGCTTCCAAATGCCACGATTGGGCGCATTGACTCCCCGGCAAAAGAGATAAATCACGTCACCCAAATGCGTCTCTGGATCATAGTGCGGAAGACGAGCTTTCAACCATCTGTGGAGGGCGAGCGCGTAAATTGCTGCTTGAATTGGATACAACGCTTGCTCCATCGCAAGCTCGATCCGCTCATCTGTATATGCTTGATCATTCGGTCCAAGATGATTGGTCTTGTAGTCCACGATATGGAACCGACCATTTGCCTCAAATACGAGGTCAATGAATCCAATTAAATGACCATTAATGGTTTGGTCGACCGGTGGTGGTAAGGGGCTCCACCACGAAAAGGCCTCACATGCCTGAAAAAGTTCCTGTAATTGTAAGCCCTGCTTTAAAGGTAGTTCGAACTGTGGCTCAGGTCGTTTACTGTCGATGCTCAATGTATCAAGCATCACTTGTGGGGCAAGTTCTGTTGAAAGGATCTGCAGAATCCAATCAAGCACAACGGGCTCATGACTTGGATCGAGATGGATTGGCCAATGAGTCTTTATAAAATGCTTAAGCCCTCGGTTACTCCTCTGTCCATCGGCATGCCATTCGAGAATCGCATGGATAAAGTTACCGGTGTCAGTGCCACCGGGGACCACATGCCATCTCTCGTTGAAGTCGGTGTCAACAGCAGCATGGTCTTCATCCGAGGCTTTCGACATGATTTCGTGGCTAGTATCGTGCTTGATCAATCCCGAGAAGCTTCTGAAAAACCACGATGGTATATGTGGCCGTTTTAAACAGGAGTGTGTCGTGGTGGGCACTTTGAATGGTTGAACAACGCCATCGATCGCCGGAATCTCAATGGGTTGATGATCAGTTCCTAGGCTTTCAATATCCCGGTCGTGAAGCAGACGATGCAGTGCACTTCCAGTGTCTGGAACCCCCAAAAATACCGCGTGTTTTGCGCGGGTGAGCGCAACATAAAGCAGCCGGTTGAGATCCTGTTCTTGATCGAGAAGCGTGGGTTCATAGGCTTCGTTTGTCAGATCGATAATTGATCCATTGTGATCGCAGTAATCGAGGCCCCATGCGTTTTTAGAAAGCGTCTTCCCTGTGATCTCATCAGCCAAGATGACTACACGATATTCAAGTCCTTTGGATCCATGGATGGTATTGATTGTCACAACTCCTGATGCGACAGGTGGTCTTTGGCTGGTGCGATCGTCAGCATCTTTTTTCGAGGCTGCTTGTTGAGACCACCACATGGCAGCCTCGAGAGGTGATAAACCCTTGGCATCTTCACCAAATATTTCTAAACAGTGAGTCAGTACGTTCCAGTCCTCAATTCCGTTCAGAGTATGTGGAATGCGCTGAGCCGTTAAGCAGGCCTCAAATAGACGTGTGATTGCCGCAGCCGGTCCATCGGATTTCCAAAGATCCCGTGCATTGAATAGCTCGGTTTGCAGTTCAACAAACCGTGATTGCTCACTCAGTTGTCCGGGTGCTTTGAGATCAAAGCCCATGAGTGTTGTTGAAGCGGCTGATGTGACGCTCGAGAGGTCATCTGGGTTCGCAATCGCCTCAAGGAGAAGCACCATTTCTTTGGCGATCCGTCGACTGAAAATGCTCGCTTTGTTTTGATAGTGAAAGGCGAGGCCAAATCGCTCTCCAATTTGTTTGATTTTCTGAGCCGTTGTGCGGCTCTGAACTAAGATACAAATATCTTGTTCACTGATGGGTTGTGAACCGATCCTGCACGAGCCCTGTTGGCCGCTTGCAAGAAGAGATTGTGTGAGCTCGACGACTGCTTCGGGTGTTAAAGAATCGATCCATTGAAACCCTCCGGCTTCTTCTTGATTGACTGTTAACGGCGGGATGTCATTGGGTCGCCCAGCGTTGATTGGGTGATATTGCAATTCCCTACCCACGGGGCAATTACCGTCAAACAGCGCATTGAGTCCATCAACTACAGTCTGTGAAGAACGATAGACCGTATCGAGATACCAGAGGCTTTGATCCGGAAGGCTCTTCCGGATTTGGTGATAGAACGCAGTGTCGGCGCCACGGAATCGATAGATTGCTTGTTTAGGATCGCCGACCATGACCATCAACCGTCCTGGCTCATCCGGATACAAATGGTCAAGCATGGCCCATTGATGTCGATCGGTGTCTTGGAATTCATCGACGAGTATGAGTGTGTGTTTGGGCCTTTCATTTGCGAGTCGTGTCGCAACTTGAGCCGCATCACGAATTACCTGATCATTGTCTGTGATTCCGAGTTCATTGAGTCGGCGCCGAAATTGTTGCCGTAACTGATAAAGACAATAGGCCCGAAATTGGACTTCGATGTCAGATGGTTTAACGAGCTCGACCCATTGATCGAATACAGTGCCTTGGAACTTCTCTTCCCGGTCTAAAAAATATTTGGCACTTTTCTCAGGAATCTCCTGACGAGTCGTCGCTTTTTCGATGGCGGCACAATGTCCCTCGAGAGATTTACGAGTCATCCCTTTCAGGGCGAAGAGAGCATCGATATCTGCTAACAAAGCATCTTTTCGTTC
>RGHP01000054.1 GCA_010024125.1 Gammaproteobacteria bacterium
CGGTTGAAGTCGTGTGGACGGTGATTCCCTCTATCATCCTAATCGCGATGGCGGTTCCGGCAACCGCGACGTTGATGGACATGTACGATACGTCTGAGGCGGAAGTAGAAATTCAGGTGACTGGTTATCAGTGGAAATGGCGTTATCAGTACCTCAACGAAGACATAGATTTTTTTTCTAATCTCTCTACCCCACGCGAAGAGATTACTAACGCTGCCGCCAAGAACCCAAATTATCTGTTAGAAGTAGATAACCCCTTGGTTATTCCTGCCAACAAGAAGGTGCGGTTTTTAATCACGGCAAATGATGTTATTCATTCATGGTGGGTACCTCATTTCGCGGTGAAGAAAGACGCGATCCCAGGCTTTATCAACGAGTCATGGGTCAAGGTGGAGGAGCCGGGCGTCTACCGTGGCCAGTGCACGGAGCTCTGTGGGAAAGATCACGGTTTTATGCCGGTCGTCGTCGAAGTTAAATCTGAAGCTGACTACGCGAAGTGGGTAGCTGATCAAAAGGCGATGAAACTGGCAATGGCCGGTGAAGCCTCTAAAGAATTCTCAATGGATGAGTTGATTGCGAAAGGCGAAGGTGTCTATCAGACTGCATGTGCGGGATGTCACCAGCTGAACGGTCAAGGGATCCCGGGGGCGTTCCCTGCGATCACAGGAAGTGCGATAGCCACGGGTGCGATAGATGCGCACATTGATATTGTTGTGAATGGTAAGACTGGCACAGCAATGCAGGCTTTCAAAGAACAGCTATCGGCAGTCGATATTGCGGCTGTTGTGACCTATCAACGGAACGCGTTAGGCAATTCAGTGGGCGACTTAGCCCAGCCAAGCGCGATCCAGAAATAAGAGGGAATAATTATGGCTACAGTTGACGTTGATCTACCGCACGTAAAGGACGAAGATCCTCACCATCACGGTCCCGCTAAAGGGATTGGCCGTTGGTTATATACTACGAACCATAAAGATATTGGGTCAATGTACCTGATCTTCAGTCTGTCTATGTTCATGATTGGTGGGATCATGGCGCTGATTATTCGCGCTGAGTTGTTCCAACCAGGTCTACAGTTAGTCGAGCCTAACTTTTTTAACCAGATGACGACCATGCATGGTTTGATCATGGTGTTTGGTGCCGTAATGCCAGCATTTGTTGGCCTCGCAAACTGGATGATTCCGATGCAGATCGGTGCTCCGGATATGGCGTTACCACGGATGAATAACTGGAGCTTTTGGATTCTTCCTTTTGCGTTTTTGATTCTGTTGTCGTCATTGTTCATGCCAGGTGGTGCGCCGAACTTCGGTTGGACATTCTATGCTCCACTGTCCACGACCTACGCACCAGAGTCGGTTACGTTCTTCATTTTCGGTGTCCACATTATGGGTGCATCGTCGATCATGGGCGCGATCAATATTATTGCGACTATTTTGAATATGCGGGCACCTGGAATGACACTGATGAAGATGCCACTTTTTGTGTGGACATGGTTAATTACTGCGTTCCTCCTAATTGCTGTTATGCCGGTTCTTGCGGGTGTCGTAACAATGATGTTGATGGACATTCATTTTGGTACGTCATTCTTTAACGCCGCAGGTGGTGGTGATCCAGTGCTGTTCCAGCACGTTTTCTGGTTCTTCGGACACCCAGAGGTTTACATCATGATTTTGCCCGCGTTCGGCATTATCAGCGAGATCATCCCAACGTTCGCCCGCAAGCGTCTGTTCGGCTACTCGTCGATGGTGTACGCGGTTGCATCAATCGCGCTGCTGTCGTTCGTTGTTTGGGCTCACCATATGTTTACGGTCGGCATGCCATTGGTTGGTGAAGTATTCTTCATGTTCGCGACGATGCTGATAGCTGTACCGACTGGAGTAAAGGTGTTCAACTGGGTAGCGACAATGTTCCGTGGTTCGATGACCTTTGAGACACCGATGTTGTTCGCGCTTGCATTTGTGGTGTTGTTTACGCTCGGCGGCTTCTCTGGCTTGATGCTCGCTATTGCGCCTGCTGACTTCCAGTATCACGACACGTATTTCGTAGTTGCGCACTTCCACTATGTTCTAGTCCCTGGCGCGATCTTCTCCATCATGGCGGCCACATACTACTGGCTTCCAAAATGGACAGGCCATCAGCTGAACGAGACCATGGGTAAGCTGCACTTTTGGCTGTCGTTCGTTGGCGTCAATATCACGTTTTTCCCAATGCACTTCGTTGGGTTGGCCGGAATGCCACGACGGATTCCTGACTATGCGTTGCAATTCGCGGACTTCAACAGTATGGCTTCGGTGGGGGCGTTCATTTTCGGATTCTCACAGCTTGTATTCATTTACAACGTGATCCAAAACGTTCGCGCTGGTGAAAAGGCATCTGCACAGGTTTGGGAAGGTGCACAAGGTCTGGAGTGGACGATTCCTTCTCCTGCTCCGTACCACACGTTCTCTACACCTCCGAAGGTTGATTGATACGTGGCTGAGTCGAATGACAAGCAGACCAAGCGTTTAGCAGTGCGGCTGGCCACAGCCGCTCTTGCTATGTTTGGTTTTGGCTTTGCGTTGGTGCCGTTGTATGACGTGTTCTGTGACATTACTGGGTTAAACGGTAAAAATTTTAAGCAGGGCGCAGCTGAAATATCCACTGTGGATAGGTCGCGCACAGTTAAGGTTCAGTTCGTGACAGCCAACCCGGCTGATATGCCTTGGGACTTCAAGCCCAACGAACGATCTATCCGAGTTTTTCCAGGCGAGGACAAGCAGACTGCCTTTTACGCTAAGAACCCGACGAGCAATTGGATGGTGGCCCAGGCGGTTCCGTCAGTGACTCCGTCTGAGGCCGCTCCTTATTTGCATAAGGTGAATTGTTTTTGCTTTGACCGTCAGCCGCTAGATGCGGGCGCGGATACAGAAATGCCTCTGGTTTTCGTCGTGGATCCAGAGCTGCCGAGCCACATCTCAACGATTACACTCTCGTACGCTTTGTACGATTTAACCGAGAGTCAGACAGTGACACAAACAAACATCAATAAAGACAAAGGACGGGCATCTTTATGAGCGGGTCTACATATTACGTACCAGAGCAGAGCAAGTGGCCGATACTGGCTTCGGTAGCGCTTGGGTTATTAGCCTATGGTGCCGCAATGACGATTACATCCATGACCGCCGATCGCGACTCGGCAGGGCCTTGGATTCTCGGCGGTGGTTTTCTAGTTCTCTTCTATGTAATTTTTGGATGGTTTAAGGACCAGATAAGGGAAGAGGCCGAGGGACTGCATAGCGATCAGTTGGACCGCTCCTATCGACAGGGAATGTTGTGGTTTATCTTCTCTGAGGTTATGTTCTTCGCAGCGTTCTTCGGGGCGCTGTTCTATGTCCGGACGTTCTCGGTGCCTTGGATCGGAGGCGAGGGCGCTAAAGGCGTCACCAATATGTTGTGGGATGGGTTTGCTGCCACGTGGCCATTGCTCCAGACTCCTGACATGAAGCAGTTTCCTGGCGCATCCGCAGTCATCGATCCTTGGCATCTTCCGTTGGTGAACACGGTTCTTTTGATTACTTCAAGCGTAACGGTTACGTTTGCTCACCACGCTCTGAAAGAGCAGAAGCGCCGCGCTTTGGAGGCGTGGTTAGCTGCTACAATTGTGCTCGCGGTAGTGTTTTTATACTTCCAGGCTGTGGAGTATCATGAAGCTTACACCGAGCTCGGCCTAACGCTTCACTCGGGAATTTATGGGGCTACGTTCTTTATGTTGACTGGTTTCCATGGGTTCCATGTGATGTTGGGTACAACGATGCTTTTTGTGATGTTGCTTCGCTGCTTTGATGGAGCATTTTCTCCCGAGAAGCATTTCGCGTTTGAGGCTGTGTCGTGGTATTGGCACTTCGTTGATGTTGTGTGGGTTGGACTGTTTATCTTCGTTTACATTCTCTAACCACCAACTCCATGGGGCTCTAACAGTCCGGTGGCGATTCCTATCGCTACTAGGGCTATTAGAGCTGCAGCTAACCCCACGCGCCAAGCCAGCGCCCTAACAACGCGCTTCTCGCTTGAACGGTCCTTCATCAGGAAGTAGAGGCCGGAAAACAAAACGCCAACGACGGCAAAAAACAAAATCACAATTAATAGTTTGAACATGTTTCATCTCATGTGTTTGGGAAGGGTGCAGGAAACCACAATGTGGCCCACAAAGAAATGGTGGTTTTTGATTGTTGTTATTCCAGTTGTTGGTCTATGTGTCAAGGCCGGCTTTTGGCAGCTTGATCGAGCTCACCAAAAGGAGGAATTGATTCAGGTTCTAACGGAAGGGCAATCATTGTTGACGACCAGTTCTGAATTACTTGCTTCACAGAAACGGGAAGCAACGCACAGAGTTCAATTGGTCGTGAACAGAGACACAGCACAACCATTAGTATTTTTGGATAACCGCATACAGGAGCGGATTGCAGGTTACGAAGTATTTACTGAAGCCACGACCCGTGACGGCGGGGCGCGATTGCTAGTGAATCTCGGTTGGGTTCCGGGCGGAGCAAGGCGAACAGAATTACCCTCTATCGAGATACCAGAGGTTTTCGAGCTACAGGGGCTATGGGTCCCTGTCACAGACAGTTATTTGATGGGCGAGGCTCAGCCGGAGAACTTAGGAAGTGCCCAGCGCGTTCAGTCGCTCACTCACCTAACGGTCGCAGGTCGGCTTCCTGGAATGGTGTTGGCTGAAGGATTATTGCCCCGCAAAGCACTTGGCCCGACACCTCGTCTTGGACCAGAGACCCACTATGGGTACGCGGTGCAGTGGTTTTTATTGGCGTTGGTCCTCTGCGGGATGACAGTGTTTTTCGTAAAAAAGGGTGTGGTACGTGGGTAGTCGAACTACGTTTTGGTTGATTTGGGCCGTTGCACTTGTTCCGATGGTTGCCGCGTTTGTCATGTATTTCGGAAAGATTGGCGTGCCTGATGGGCGCACACATCACGGCGAACTCGTCGAATCTGGAACGCAATATTCGGATATCGGTCTACCCAGTCCCGGTGATCCCCCTAAATGGCAGGTTGTTCTCGCGTCGAGTGCAGCGTGCTCATCATGTCGTACATTTGGAGAGGGCCTTGAAAACTTCCATACAGCGCTTGGTCGTGAGAGGGATCGTGTGTCTGTGTTAGAGGTCGATGTAACAAAATTAACCGTACCTGAGCCTTCGATTTGGGTGATCGATCCGCTAGGTAATGTCGTATTGAAATTTGAGCCTGAGATCAATCCAACATTGATTCTTCAGGATTTGAAAAAACTGTTAAAAGTATCGAAGGTCGGATGATGGCAAACAATCTTCCATTGAAGTTGGCAACTATCGCCCTCTTTTTGGCGGTTGAGGTTGTCCTTATGGGTGGCTTCACACGGATCACTGACTCTGGTCTTGGTTGTCCAGATTGGCCCGGTTGCTTTGGTAAAATGGTCATGACGACAGACACTCAGACCATTGCGTACCTTCAAGAGCGTTACCCAGAGATCCATGTCGCTGTCCATAAGGGATGGATTGAAATGATCCACCGCTATATCGCCGGAGGGCTCGGGCTTTTGATTATGGCAATCGCATTTCTTGGGTACCGGGAAAAACAGAAAACAGCAAATTACCCTTACATCGTCTCCCTCGCACTTCTTGGATTGGTGATTGTTCAGGGTGCGTTTGGTGCTTTCACGGTAACACTGAAACTGCTTCCTAACATCGTGACCTTGCACTTAATGGGCGGGTTAATCATCGTCTCGACGCTGATGTATTTACGACATCGTCTCAAAAGATTAGCTAACGGTGAGACCCAGATGATTCGAATGCGGACGCCAGTGTTGATTGGTGTCGTTTTGCTTTTTATGCAAATTCTCTTGGGCGGATGGGTGTCAACCAACTACGCGGGCTGGGCGTGTCCCGGCATTTTAAGTTGTGCGCCAGGAGCAGACGTACAGTACGATTTCCAGAGTGGTTTTCATTTCTTCCCAGAAATTGGTCCGAACTATGAGGGTGGACAACTAGAGCACGGCGCGAGAGCTGCGATTCAAATGGTGCATCGTGTGGGCGCCTTTGTGGTCCTCGCGTATTGGTTAGGTTTGATCGCGATTTATATCAATAAACGATTGCTTCCGTCTCGTAAGGCCACTCACTTCATCGGTCTGATTCTGCTGCAAATTGTGTTTGGTTACGCGAACGTTGTGTATGCGGTTCCAGATAGTCTCGCTTTTATTCACCATGCGTTGGGTGTTTTGCTATTATTATCGGCTTGGTCGATAGCATACGCTACGGCCATCGAGCAGGAGAACGCCGTCTATGGCAATGTCAGACACGCTTAACGCGCGACCAACAGATCCCACTTGGCGGGATTACTTGACGTTAACTAAACCGCGGGTTGTAGCTGTGCTCGTGTTGACGTCAATGGTTGGCATGTTGCTAGCGAGGCCTGTGTTACCAAGCGTCGAGCTATTCGTTTTGGCAAATCTTGGCATTGGTTTAGCTGCATCTGCTGCAGCAGCCGTCAATCATGTGGTTGATCGACGGATTGATGCAATGATGAGCCGGACCAAGCACCGTCCGGTGTCAGAAGGAAAAGTGTCACCGTTTAACGCGCTATTGTTCGCTTTTATTTTGGGGGTGACCGGACTCGGTATTCTTACAGTCGTAGCGAATCCACTGACAGCGTTGTTAACTTTTGCGTCGATCATCGGTTATGCGGTGATCTATACGTTATATCTAAAGAGGGCGACACCTCAGAATATTGTCATCGGTGGTATCGCTGGTGCGGCTCCACCGCTACTTGGTTGGGTCGCTGTGACAGGAACGGTAGACCCACATGCATTGTTGCTGGTCGCAATCATTTTTGTGTGGACGCCGCCACACTTCTGGGCGCTCTGCATCGCGAAAAAAGAAGAATATGCGCAGGCAGATGTTCCAATGCTACCGGTCACGCACGGTGAAGAATACACCCGGTTACATATGCTTCTGTACACCATTCTGATGGTGATTGTGACAATGTTGCCCTATCTCAGTGGCATGAGTGGTCTTCTTTATTTAATCGGTGTGACCGTCATTAACGGTCGTTTCCTGATGCTGTTGAAGAAAGAATTCGATACCAAAGAGCCGCAGGACGCGATGACACTGTTTTGGTACTCGATACGTTACATCATGTGGCTATTCCTCTTTCTGTTGATAGACCACTTTGTTCTGTTGTGATACAAAAAAGCGCTATATGAGTCGCTTCAACGAGCCTAAATGCTAGTTTGTCTATAGAGACGACACGAACAAACATAACAAATACGACAGCTTTTCAAGGCTCTCCCGCTGGGGCCAAAGGAGGAAATACAACATGATGTACTTTAGCCACATTGCGGGCATATTGAGGAATCCAAAAGATGAGTGGGCTCTGATTGAAGAAGAGAACTACTCAGCAAAAACGGTTTTTCTGACACAAATCTCGATCTTAGCTGCGATTCCAGCTGTCGCTTTGTTTATCGGCGTGACCCAAGTTGGGTGGTCTGTTGCTGGTGAAGAGCCTGTACGTCTGGTCACAACTAGTGCGTTAGGATCTGCGATTTTGTTTTATTTCGCGATGTGGGCGGCCGTCGGTTTCATCGCTACTTGCATGCATTGGATGGAAAAAACCTACGGTGGAGAGGCGTCGCTAGATGACTGTTTGGTACTCACTACAGTAACTGCAACTCCGCTCTTCCTCTCGGGGATTTCGTTTCTAATTCCGATGTTGTGGTTGAATGTCGCTGTCGCTGGCGTAGCGTTGGCCTACTCGGTCTACCTCTTGTACAGCGGGACGTCGCGCGTGATGAAAATAGACGAAGATCGCGCATTCATGTTCGCCTCGTCAGTTTTGACGGTCGCGCTCTGTACGCTGGTTGGTATGTTGGCAGCGAGTGTCATCGCTTGGAGTCACCTAGTACCTCTGGTGTATCTGCCTTAAAGTTGTACCCAATACACCAAATACAAAGAAGCCATCCCAGCAGTGAGTGTTGGGATGGTTTTTTTTGTCGTGAAGAAAGTGATCGCGGCGATCAGGGCGGCAATTGGTTTTGGATCGATACCCACAGGACCAAAGGTAGCGATAAGTCCGACGTCACCTTTGAAAATGCTAGGGACAATCAAAGCACATAAGACGGCTGACGGCACGAATTCGAGAGCCTCAACAAACCACTTCGGGAGGGTGAAATAATGTTGGCCTTCGATGAACGCGCTCTTCAGCCCAAGAGTGACAAGTCCAGCCAGTGCGACGGTAACGATAAATTCTTCGCTCATTCGCTGAGCCTTTTATGCAGAACCCCGACAATGATTCCAACGAGACCACCAAAAATCAGACCCAGGTTGTATGGTAGGTCGAGTCCTATAAATGAGACTGTGGCACCAGTCATCGCGGCAACTTGATGCGATTTGGTTTTGAGTGTGTTCAAAGCAAGCGCTAAGAAGGTGAGTGGAATCATGAATTCCAATGACCAAAATACCGGGATTATTTGCCCAACAAAGGCGCCAACGATGGTGCATGCTTGCCATAAACCCCAAAGAAGTACAGTACCGCCTGTGTAGTAGGCGACACGTTCCTCTAGGTTCCAGTCATGTGTTAGGTAATCTCGATGACAGACTGCATAAATTTGATCGGTTAGCCCGTAGCCTGCTAGTAGCCGAGTTGTTCGGTTCGCATCGGCAAGATGTGGCGCGATCGAGGCGCTATAAAGGACATACCGAAGGTTGATCGCCGCGACTGTGAGAAGGATGACCCAGATTGAAGCACCCTCATTCATGAGCTGGTAAGCGGCAAGTTGAGACGCGCCTGCGAACATCAACAAAGATCCCATCCACGAATCTAGCCAGGTATATCCGAAAGAAATTGGTGTGAAGCCTGCGATAAGTCCAAAAGGAATAATTCCGGGCAGCAGTGGCAACATCGCATGCATCCCTTGTAATGCGCGCGGTCTCAGGTGAGTTGGTGGGGTTTTTTGCATGGCACGACGATACCGTAAGTGAAAAAAAAGCGCAGAAATTTTGTTGAGGCATTGACAAATTGGATACCCACAAAGCCTGTGGATAACTTTGGGGATTTATTTTTGTTGGACGGTCTAAGTGTTTGATCTACTGGCTATCGCTT
>RGHP01000055.1 GCA_010024125.1 Gammaproteobacteria bacterium
CGCAACCAACCGTCAATTCAAGGGACCAGTCGCCTATCAGCAGCTCTCGCGCGGGGGCTTCTGTCACCTAGACAATGTATCAAGGCCACTGAAGACGCAATGAGACGCCCTATCTGGGATTTTCCAGACAGTGCGTTTTCTTGGATTAACGAGCTTATCTGGCGCGATTTTTATCAGCATTTACTGGTTGGCTTCCCGAGACTCTCTAAAAATAAAGCCTTTCGCCCTGAAACAGAGGCGCTGCAGTGGCGTAATAACGCGACTGAAATTGAAGCCTGGAAAAACGGAACGACAGGAATTCCGATTGTCGATGCAGGGATGCGGGAACTTAAGGCAACCGGATGGATGCATAACCGCGTTCGAATGATTGTTGCCCAGTTTCTGACCAAAAATTTACTGTCTGACTGGCGCATCGGTGAGGCGCATTTTATGCGATATCTGGTTGATTCCGATCTCGGAGCAAATAATGGTGGTTGGCAATGGAGTGCATCGACCGGTACCGATGCAGCCCCTTACTTCCGAGTATTTAACCCAGTGAGTCAAGGTGAAACTCATGATTCTCAGGGTGAGTACATTTGTCGCTACATCCCTGAGCTTGCAAGTCTTCCCAAGGCAAAGCGTCATTCACCGTGGCTTGCGTCGATTCCTCAAGGATATGTCGAGCCTATTGTCGATCTCAAATCATCACGGCAACGCGCGATTGATGCGTTTAAGGAACTCAAAGCATGAATAGCCAAACCAAACCACGCGTCGCCATTATCGGATCAGGAATCTCAGGCCTGACTGCTGCTTACAGACTTCACAACGATGTCGAAGTCACTATTTTCGAGCAAAATGATTGGATTGGTGGTCATACCCATACAGTCGATGTGACTCTGGATGATCAAACATATGCAGTCGATACAGGATTCATCGTTTTCAACGAATGGACATATCCACGCTTTCTGAATCTGCTAAGTGAACTTGGTTTATCGCATCAAGACACCGACATGAGTTTTAGCGTGATGTCTGAAACCACTGGAATTGAGTATGCAGGGACCAACCTATCGACACTATTTGCGCAACGCCATCGTCTTTTGTCACCGGGTTATTATCGATTCCTACTCGACATCGTAAAATTCAACAAGACTGCGATTGATGACCTCGCGCACGATCGGATTGACGCGTCAATTAGGCTTGAAACCTATCTCAAGAAACTTTCGCTATGTGATTTATTTCATTCGCATTATTTACTCCCGATGGCTGCAGCGATCTGGTCGTCAGATTTGAATGATGTCAACCAAATGCCAGCGCTATTTTTCATCCGTTTTTTCAAGAACCACGGTCTACTTTCGGTCACTGACAGACCACAGTGGTACACGCTCCCCGGAGGGTCACGAAGCTATATTGCGCCTCTAACGGAAGGATTCCGTGAACGCATCCGCCTCAATACACCAGTCGTCTCGGTTCGGAATACCTCGCAAGGCGTCGAGGTCGTTGCGAACGCGAACCAAGAATTCTTCGATGCTGTTGTACTCGCATCCCACAGCGATCAATCCTTAGCTTTACTTGATGATACAGAGACTGCGCTCAAGTCCATTCTTCAGGGCATTCCTTACGCCGATAATGAAGTGGTCTTGCACACTGACCGTTCACAAATGCCAAAGAGCCGTCGAGCCTGGGCGAGCTGGAATTATCAAATCCAAGCAACGCCCGAAGGTGTCGGAGCAGTTGTGACCTATGACATGAACCGACTCCAGAATCTCAATGGACCTCACCAGTTCTTCGTGACTTTGAACAACACCAAGCACATTAATCCTGATGCGATTCTCGGCAAATGGACTTATGCTCACCCGCAATTTGGCCCTGAATCACTTGCTATCCAGGCACAAATTGACTCGATCAATGCTGAATCAAAAATCACAGTTGCCGGAGCATGGTGTCGAAACGGATTCCACGAAGATGGCGTCGTGTCGGGTGAAAAAGCAGCAGAAGCAGTCAAAAAGACACTTGGGATTTATGCCTGAGATGAGTGCACTGCGACATGCCTCTGCTCGCGGCTCTACATGGCACGCGCGACTCGCTCCAAAGGAGCATCGATTTAAATATCGATCGGCGATGTTATATCTCGACCTCGATCATCTCGATGATTTCGACGGTAGTCGTCTACAGATTAATCGACCGGGCATTTTGAGCTTCAAAACCGATCGTCATCTTTGCGATAACAATCAGCCAAGCGGTGACTTTGCGCGACATCTCGTTACAAAAGAGTTGGATGTCGACGTTTCGGGTCCAGTTAAATTACTGACCAATCCACATTGTTTTGGCGTCGGATTTAACCCACTGTCAGTCTATTTTTTACACCAAGCAAGTGGTTCACCGGCTGCATTAATTTACGAAGTGTCCAATACGCCATGGAACGAAATTCACCGCTATGTGATTCCATATGAGCGCGTGTCCTCGGGACAAGAGTACTGGTTTGACAAAACATTCCACGTCTCTCCTTTCAATCCAACAACGCAACGCTATGTCACGCGAGTTGAATGGCCTACCGATGGACGTGCTTCCATTTACTTAGGCCTGAAAGACCAAGATGAGGACAACATTATGTTTGAAGCGGGACTCACAGTGGCGCTTAAACCCTATGATGGGCATTCACTCAAACCTTTATTTCTTGGAATTTGGCCGCAGACATTTCTTGTACTCGGCGGAATTTACCGTGAAGCGTTCGCGCTATGGCGCAAAGGCCTCACCTACCACCCACACCCTTAAGGAACGATATGACGCAAACAACGACAGAAATAAAGTCTTTAATCGTCCGAGAGTCAAAGGATCTGACAATCGCCCAAAAGCTCGCTCGCAGAGGATTACTCAGAGCGTTTTCAAAAGCCCGCTACGGTCGATTAACAATTGCCGATGGTGAAGATACATTCTCATTTGAAGGCCCTGAAGCCGGCCCTGAGGCGCATATCACGATTCTTAACCCTCAAGTTTGGGCAGATGTTGCATTTCGAGGCTCGGTCGGAAGTGGTGAAGCATATATGGCCGGGTATTGGGTAACGAGCTCTCTCGATCAGGTTACGCGTTTCTTTGTCGCAAACAATCACCTTACTGATCAGATGGAAAGCGGTCTAACGCGATTATTCCGAGCCGTTCTCGCAACAGCGCATTGGCTGAATAAAAACACTGTAAAAGGATCAAAAAAGAACATTGAGGCGCATTACGATCTCGGCAATCAGTTGTTTGAAACATTTCTCGATCCGACACTAATGTATTCATCAGCCCTGTTTTCTAACGAGTCGACTGATCTTCACAATGCGTCCATTGAAAAGTTGGACCATATTTGTCGGAAACTCCATCTTTGCTCGACAGATCATGTCCTGGAAATCGGCACTGGCTGGGGTGGCTTCGCCATCCATGCTGCAGAGAACTATGGTTGTAAAGTTACAACAACCACTATTTCTGAAGAGCAATATGATCACGCCGTTCAACTCATTCACGAGCGCGGTTTGAGCGATCAAATCACTGTCTTGAAGAAAGATTATCGAGATCTCACCGGTCAGTATGACAAACTGGTATCCATTGAGATGATCGAAGCTGTTGGGCATCACTACCTCGACACCTATGTGAACACGCTTTCAGAGCGGTTAAAACCCAATGGGCTCGCTCTCATTCAGGCGATTACGATTGTCGAGCAACGCTATCAACTCGCCGTAAAGAGTGTTGATTTCATCAAGCGCTATATTTTCCCAGGCGGGTTTATTCCATCGATTGGAAGCATTATGCAGTCTGTCGGACGCGCATCAGATCTCAGACTCTTACATCTCGAAGATTTCGCAAGCCACTATGCAAGAACGCTTGCCGAATGGCGCAAACGGTTTATCGCAGAAAAAGAGCGGATTTTAGGGCTTGGATACGACGAACGTTTTTGCCGGATGTGGGAGTTCTATCTCGCTTATTGCGAAGGCGGCTTCCATGAACGACAACTCGGCCTCGCTCAGTTGATTCTCGCAAAGCCAAAAGCTCGGCAAGAGGCACCCGTGGTTCCGTTGCGCCTTGCCTAATGTGGGCAACTGTCCGTAATCTCGGCGTATTCCAGGGCCTTTGGTTTTTACTCGTACTCGGGGGTGACGCGTTTGCCGTATTCGCCCTCGGTTGGCTTCTCTTCCACGCTGTGAGTTTTGCTGAGTCTGGAGAATGGTCGCGACTCACGATTTTTTCTCTGGCCGGAATCGTGATGGATTCGGTACTGACGATGCTTAATGTGTATCAGTTTAATCAAACTGCCTGGCCAATTCCCCTCTGGCTTTTCGGTTTATGGCTCATTTTCCCCACCACGCTCTTGCATGGCTTACGCTGGTGTTGGTCGGGACAGATTTGGATACTTATAGCGAGTGGGCTCGGTGCAGCACTCACCTACATTGGTGGCGCTCAATTGGGCGATCTGACGTTCCCATCTGGCGAATTACCGACCATCCTCATATTAACGGCATGCTGGTGGCTCTATTTCGGACTGGTCAGGCTTATGGCCTTACAGAGATCTTAAACAGAACGTGCGGCGGCTTACGATCAAAGTCAGTATCGATACTTTGACGAGTCATATCTTCAACCACATAAGCCTCTCGAACAGAATCATCAAGCGAGAATCCTTTGAAGTTATTTGAAAAATAAATAACCCCACCCGGCGCGAGCCAAGCGCTGCATGCATCAATCAACTCACGATGATCACGCTGTATATCGAGCGTCTGCTCAGTACTTTTGGTGTTTGAAAACGTTGGAGGATCAAGCAAGATCACTTCAAATTCCGCGCGTGGTTCGACAGTCAACCACTCCAACACATTCGCACGTATGAACTGATAGTGTTTTGGATTCAATCCATTTTTCTCGAAATTTCGATGCGCCCACGTGAGATAGGTTTTCGACATATCGACGCTTGTGACGGAACGAGCCAAACCCTTCGCGGCAGCAACGCTCAACGCACCCGTGTAACAGAATAAATTCAGTACACGTAGCCCGCGGCACGACTCAAGTAATCGCCGTCTTAATGGACGATGATCAAGAAATAACCCAACATCCGTGTAGGTGGTGAGATTCACCTCAAACTGCATCCCGTTCTCGTGGACATCGACACAGAGAGGCTCTGCACGCTTTTCGTACTGTGAATTGCCAGTCTGGCGAAAGCGCTCCTTAAACACTGCGTGTTTTACCGGAATACCAAGATGTTTTGGAACCCACTGACGAATCAGTTGACGGCGATGATTCGCTCGTTTCGGATCAACGGTTTTGGGTGGTCGATACTCTTGAATGTGCAGGTAGTCGGAAAACTGATCAATCACAACATTGTATTCAGGAAGGTCTGAATCGTAGATTCGATAACAGTCAATTTCATTATTTTTCAATAGCTTCGAACGTTTTTTTAGGTTTTTAGATAAGCGATTCAATAGAGGCCAAATCTCTTCTGGTGGATCTTTATCTTCTTGACTCTCGAAATGCTCTGTCGTTAGACCGAGAGCAAATTTAGCAATATTGAGCCTCAGTCCCCCAGCCTGCATTTCCCATTTTTTATCAGAACGTAATCCAAGTGCCTGCATCAAATCTTTTTCAGAGGTGACTAACCCGAGGTGCGCGTTCTTAAACTCTTTGCAACGATCACCTAAGAGTCGGTACAGAGTCGCTAAGTCTTCGTTCCGCCCAAGTCTCGTGCCGTAAGGAGGGTTCGCCAAGATCCAAACGGTATCTGTCTCCGTGATGCCAGCATTCGACGCAGAGAGGTCGGCAATCTCAGCAACCTCTACCGTGATCCGCTCAGAAAGCCCTGCTCGTTCAATATTAGCGCGCGCCCGATCGACCGCTTGGGGGTTGATATCAAACCCAACAAAACGTGTTGCTGTGTGAATCTCTTTAGTACGCTCTGATGCGATCAAATCAGTCCATGAAATTGACTCAAGCCCTGTCCATCGCGACAACTGACTCGATGGCCTTCGCCGTTGTGGAGCGATACGATTCAGACGCATACAGGCCTCAATCAACAGAGTTCCCGAACCACAGCATGGATCAAGAATCACAGACGGCTGATCGTTTTCGATTTTGAGTCGTGCGAGCATCACTTGGGCGAGTGTTTCTCGTAACGGCGCTTCACCACCTTCTGTCCGATATCCTCGCTGATTTAAGGGGGCACGATTGAGGTTGATGCCAATATCAACATGCCCCCGGCCAAAACGCACGGCAATGCGTACAGCCGGCTCATCAGTCTCGTATTCTGGGCGCGGACGTTTGGCAATCATGGCTTGATCACGGATCGCATCCATCACCAACTGACCTGCAAATCGCGTGTCCTTCAGCCAACTGACCTTGCCTGTTATATCAACGCGAACACTCGCTCCAGCATACAGATGAACATTCCAATCAATCGTTCGTAATAGTTCTCGAAACTGATCTGCTGCGAGCGCTTCACCGCGTGCAAGAAGCCAAACCACACGATCACCGACCTGTGTCTTCATCAGCATTCGGTAAGCATCACGCAACGACCCTTCGGCAGTTACCCAACCGAGCTGACGCCCTTTAACTTCAAGGCCTAACTTCTCGACTTCCTCTGCAACCAAATCATCCGTCGCAAGAAGAGTTCCAATCGCGAAAACACCTGTGCTATGTTCGGAGTCGTGGTTCATAAGCAATCACTAGTGACAACCAAGGATAAGGGGTCGGCTTTAGACGCCGACTTCAAGGAGATCACATTTGATGAAAACAATAAAACGTAGCTTAAACGACCGTTTCTATAATCGCGGCTATCGCGCTGGAATTGGTGGCAAATCAAGGGAAACCTGTCCTGCCATTTCTGGTGTTGGCCGAGATGCCTGGCTTTCGGGCTGGCGTGATGGTCGAGCGGCTTCCTGGGATGGCCTAACCGGCGTATCCGGGATTCATTGTGACCCGCAAATCGCTTCTTAGAGATGCAATGTGCCACGCCCTCACAAGGGGCGTGGTTGAAGCGGACTACGGGCATCGAGTCATCCGAATCGCATCTTTCACCAAGGCAGGTCCTCGATAGATTAGCCCTGTATAGATCTGAACAAGTTTTGCGCCCAGTTCGATCCGCCTCTTCGCATCATCACCTGACATCACTCCACCAACTGAAATGACCGGCAGCGTATTTTCAAGAACGCCCAGAGCAAGCTTCAAGCAATGCTCTGACTTAGTGCGCAAAGGCTCACCCGATAATCCACCGACTTCATCACGATGGGAACTAACCAACCCGGTCCGGTCGAGCGTTGTGTTGGTTAAAATCACGCCATCAGCCTGAGTATGCTTGAGTGCTTCAAGCACTTGGACCAAATCTGGGTCTTCAAAATCTGGGGCGAGTTTCACGAATACGGGCAAATAACCACCCTTTCGGTTGTTAAGATCAGCACGCGCTTCCAACACCGGAGCGACAACATCCAAGATTTTCCCTGCATCCGCAAGATCGCGAAGACCCGGAGTATTGGGGCTTGAGACATTGATCGTGATGTAATCACAGACTGATGCAGCCTTTTGGATACAGGTTACGTAATCGGTATGTGCAGACGCGTTGGGGGTATCCTTATTCTTACCAATATTGACCCCAATCACGCCTTGATACGGATGACCTGATAACGCATTAACGAGCGCATCGATACCAAGATTATTAAAACCAAAACGGTTGATGAGGCCTGTATCTTCAGTTAAGCGAAAGACACGTGGTTTTGGGTTTCCGGGCTGAGGACGCGGTGTGACTGTTCCAACTTCAATGTGTCCGAATCCAAGCCTGGAAAAACCTGAGATTGCGACACCGTTCTTATCAAGGCCTGCTGCCAAACCAATCGCATTGTTAAAATGCAGTCCGGCAATCTCACAGTGGCGACCATCAAGTGGAGCGGATGGTCCAAGACATTGACCGATTGTTTTCAATGACTGAATTGTTAGGTCGTGCGCTGATTCAGGATCGATTCGAAATAGCGCAGGCTTAATGAGTGAATACACGACAACTCCCTAGTCGTTCGCCCAGTAGTTTATCGAACCTTCTCAGTGAGAGCTATGAATTCCAACTACACCAGTGCAGTTTGCTCGTCATCAAGATGAAAAGAGTCTTTAGATACAAGTGACCAGTAAGTTCTGAGGCGCGGATCTTCTACCACACCCTCTCCTGTTAGCAGTGCACGATCCGATACACGCGGATAAATTTGATCAGCAAGCTTGATTTGGCTTGCTGACAAACGCCGCACGATATGGCGACGATTGAGATCATTGGGATGCTTGATGCCTGCAGCGCCTAGTAACTCAGCAACAGCTTCAAGCGTGTGCTTATGGAAATTGTGGACTCGCTCAGCACGCGATGGGATATCGAGCGCTCTGTAGCGCGTCGGATCCATCGTGGTAATGCCCGTGGGACAATGCCCAGAGCCACAATCTTTCGCTTGAATACATCCAAGTGCAAACATGAATGGTCGCCCCATGTTGCACCAGTCAGCGCCCAACGCGCAGATCCGTGCAATGTCATACGCACTCACAATTTTTGCTGACGCACCAATCTTAATACGCTGCCGCAAGCCTGCACCGCGCAACGCGTTATCGACAAATACGATCGCATCACGCAACGGTGAGCCAATGTGATCTGAAAACTCAGTTGGTGCTGCACCGGTCCCACCCTCAGATCCATCAACTGTAATGAAATCTAGCACTTGTCCAGTCTCAACCATTGCTTTAACTAGCGCCACAAATTCCCATGGATGCCCAATACACAACTTGATTCCAACGGGTTTACCGCCTGATAACGCCTTCAAGCGTTGACTAAACTCCAAAAGCTCGGTCGGCGTTGAAAATTCAGCATGACTCGGTGGCGACTCGCAGGTTTGACCAATGGGGATTCCGCGTGTACGTGCGATCTCTTCTGTTACCTTTGGCGCGGGTAGAATTCCACCGTGCCCAGGCTTTGCGCCTTGACTCAGTTTAATCTCAATCATTTTGACTTGATCTGATGTCGCTTTTTGCT
>RGHP01000056.1 GCA_010024125.1 Gammaproteobacteria bacterium
TGGAATCGAGGCGGCTGGATTGCAGCAATCGAGCCTCCTTATCTAGTCCTTGACTTGAAAGTAAAGACTCCAAAACACGAGGCGCAAACGTACTTTGTATCTGCGATTTTCCGATGGGTCTCGCCAGAATATCAGCAAGGGCTGCCGAAACGCCTGCGACTGCTGCGGCTTGGCTCGCAGGCGCCACTTGTACTCCAGAGAAGCTCAAAAGCAGGCCTTGTGGACCTTGCATCACTCGCAATTGAACCGATCCCTCAGGAAGACGCACGTTCGAAGACAGTGGAATTTCGCGATTATTTAACTGCAGGGCCATTTTGTCACCTGCACTGGCGACGAGGGCCTGAACGACCTGCCCTGGTTTCAAGCCAAGCTCAGCAGCAATTGGCTGGGAAATCGGTACATTATTCGGCAACGCATCTGGACCAATGGGTCGCGGCATCGCTGGATTGATATCTGGGATAAGCATGCTTTTATTCCCTTCGACCGCTGGTAATGATTTTACCACTGAACGTACAAGCTGATCGGAAATTTCTGATCGATTCGCCTGTGGTGGAATCGAGACAGCTTGATCAGTCATGAAAGGCTGCGGTCGGTGCGACAGCACACCTTTAACCTGTCGCGCATCGATCCGCGTAATGGCAAGTAATGGATGCTTGTCGCTCGTCTTTTGTTGGCTCGTTTGTGGGATCGGTTGCATCGGTACTTGTTTCACGTCGGACGCATAACTCAGAACGACCTGAATCGGCTGAGGCGTTGGTATGACACCCTTGAAAGTCACAAAATCAGTTGATCCAGACTGCACTGAACTTAGATTCAAAGTCCCATATTTGATGACTAAAGATGTCAAATATGCCGATGCTGATACAGGAATCACCTGTTTTGCTTCCGGCAGCGCAATTGTCAGTACTAAAGATTGTCTGGAAGCGTCGTAACTGAGGGAATACCGTGCGTTGTCACCACTAAGTGCTAACCGAGCATCGTAGCTTCCCTGAAGAACTCGCTCGAGACCCGAGGGTCCGAACTCCGATCTCAGTTGATTTGAGATCGGGAGTACCATTTAGGGAAACCTGACCCAGCCAGCTTTTTCGTCGCTAATATTTTTTTTCAGCCGGTTGGGAGAACTTTTAAAAATGACCTGACGTAAATGCTCAATATCCGGTACCTGCAGAACCGCACCTGCATATAACCAGTTAGGATTTCCACGCCGAAATGCATGTGGATTAGCTCGCACAAATGCCTGACGCAAGATTCTTGGTTGGATCGCCGAGTTCGGAGCAACTTTGCGGATAACCATATCCAAGGTCTCACCACGTCGCACCCGATGCGTACCATTCGTCACAATCTCCATCCCGGACGAATTATCGGATGCGCTTGCATTAGACTGGGCCTTTGCGGGAACCGGGACTTTGAGCACCTCGACCTCTGTTTGAATATCTTTTAAAAGCCGCGACACAGCCTGATCGACCGACATGTCTGAAGCATTCACTGAACATGCAACACAAATCAAAAGGACACTGGCGAATCGAAACATGATCAATTCCTACTAAAATGGTAACGCTACTCTACCATCAATCTGTTGCAGGGAAGCCCCGGCAATCCGCTCGATGGTTGCGTGGTTTTCGAAAGTTTGAGTCACTTGAACGAGAGATAATTGCGCTAAAGCACCCGGCTCCAAACTCCGCTGCGGTATTGTATTTCTATCAATAATGAGTAATTGATCTCCGACGCGAATTCCGGAAGACGCACCGCCATCAATCTGCATCTGATCATTGGTAGGCTGCATCAGGGCGAAATGGATGGGTTCACAACGCGCGTAATTAGACAGTTCTGTAATCCATTTTGATAACAGTCGATTTATCTCTGTACTGACATCGCGTGGAAGCGCCGCTTCTGTATAAGAAACTTCTCTAGCTGGAATTCTCAGATTCGTGCGGGCTTGCCAGACCAAGGCACCATCCGCAGTATCACTCAATGATAAGTGGATGCGAACCCAAGACTCCTCAAACCAAGAAGGTGAGCCATTAAAAAAAGTACTGATGGGGTCTGATCCAGGAATCTGCTCGCTCTGATGCGCTTGCGGAGGGTAACCGCGGCTCATCGCAATTCGCATATCGTATCGAGATGTCTCAGGCACTACCCCTGACACCATCTGCAGATAACCACTAGCTCCCTGCGACTGACCCACCGTGTGCCAAAACGGACTGTTTTCAAATCCTTGATTTAGCTCAGTGTGAAACAACGCCCCTAACTGAGTCACAATTCCTGCGTGATTCACATCGAACTGCCCACTCTTGATAGGGGGATGGACCTTCACGGTACGGATTAGATGATCATCGGAAGCGAAACATTTTGGCAACGCCCCGGGTTTCTCATCCAAGGTAATCTCTACTTCAGGCCGGCGCATTTCCTCGAGGTAACGGCGCACTTGTACGCCCCGAACCCTGACATCTGAGCGAATCATTGTGCTTTCGTGGAGCCGCCCATCGCTATCGAGCCAGGCTGTGTTCGTCACTTGAGTGTTGGCTGTTTGTGCCTCAGCGACCAACCTTTCTTTGATCGCAGTCAGAACATCTTCGTTTGTGTCTGCGCCCTGATGTCTATCAGCTAATGCGCAGATACTCACAAGACAGCCAGCGAACCCGGCGACGAAGCGCATGTTATGATCGACTCGCCAGTGAAGCTAGATATAGTGCTCGAAGATCATCAACCACATCCTGATCCAAGGATAACGTTGTTTCGTAGGTGTCTTCTCCAACCGGGGCAATGCTCACAACTTTGGCACCATAAATCACACCCTCAACCTGGGTACGGAATGTATCACTAAGAACTGCCATGTCAGCGACTGTAGTAGTGGCATCAAGATATTGCCCATACACTTGCTCTGTAAGGCCTCGATACGCATCTAGCTTCGAAGCTCGAATCGCGAGCAGTCGTTGTTGAGCTCCTACATCAGAAGGCTGCACGCTTATAACAGCATACCCGGTGGATCGGATCGCACTCCGACGCTCCACCACGGGAATTGCCTTCGTTTCAACAACTGTCTCAACCTGAGGGCTTGCCGTGTGAGCGGCAGAATTTTGCCCTGGCGGCGTCATCGTGATGCTACATCCACTCAGTAGCACGGTTCCTAATATCACAAGAGTTTTCAGTGATGCTCGCATGTTTGTTCTCCGACCGAATCTTGGCTCACCCGAATTGTCTTGCAGATTTAATGCCAGACCTGAATTCGGACTCTGCTTTTAGTATCGGTCGCTTCGGAAAAATATTTACTGAAGGATTCAAGTCTCTCCATTATCGATTCAGTGGGGAATTGGCATTGCTCTTGCTGACTACTTCTTAGACGCACCGGGGTTTACATGCGGTGAAATTGTAAGTTATTGTTTTTTAGGAAGTAAATCGTGCAAATTGCGCTGTCAGATTTCCGTCAACGGATTCCCAACGTGGATTTCAAGTCCATGGGGATTCCTGCGCTCGTACTTCTCATCATCGCAATGCTTATCTTACCGCTACCGACGGTATTGCTCGATATCCTATTCACACTCAACATTATGATCGCGCTAATCGTCATCATGATTGGAATTCACACCGAGAAACCGCTCGATTTTTCTTCATTCCCCGCAGTTCTTCTATTCGCGACGATGCTACGTCTTTCCCTCAACGTAGCGTCGACGCGAATTGTTTTGGTCAACGGGCATGAAGGGACAGACGCAGCAGGCAAAGTGATTGAGGCATTCGGGAACTTTGTGATCAGCGGGAACTACCTCGTCGGTTTCATCATCTTCGGTATTCTCATGATCATCAATTTCATTGTTGTCACAAAAGGAGCCGGCCGAGTCTCTGAGGTGATCGCACGATTTACGCTCGATGCCATGCCCGGAAAACAAATGGCAATCGATGCAGATCTTAATAGCGGAGTGATTGATCAAGAAGAAGCAAAAATACGAAGGGCTGAAATTGCGCAAGAATCTGACTTCTTCGGGTCGATGGACGGTGCCAGCAAATTTGTTCGGGGGGATGCGATTGCAGGGCTGGTTCAGAGACGCTGGTGAAATTTATGTCTTGCTGACCATCGGAGATGGCTTAGTCGCACAAATCCCATCGCTAATCCTGTCGCTGGCGACTGCTATTATCGTTACCCGGGTAACAACAAACCAATCAATGACAGACCAGACAACGTCACAATTGGCGAATCCCACTGCACTGTATGTGACAGCTGCTATTCTGCTCTTGCTTGGCGTCATACCTGGAATGCCATCGACGGTATTCATCTCTCTCGCTTTAGTTTCCGCTGGACTTGGCTTTCTGGTCTATCGGTTAAGAGAGAATGAGCAAACGCAGCAACTCAAACAGGATTCCTCGGCTTCACCATCGACTCCCATCGAAGAGCAAGATGTCCAATGGGAAGATGTGAGCCAGGTTGATCTCATTTCACTTGAGATTGGTTACGGTCTGATTCCACTGGTGAATACAGAAACTGGTGGCCAGCTGCTGAGCCGAGTCAAAGGCGTCCGCAAAAAACTGTCCACAGAACTTGGCTTCTTGATTCAACCTGTTCGGATCCGTGACAACCTTGATCTCGAACCGAATACATATCATCTTCTTGTTAATGGTGTGCTTCGTGGCCGAGGTCAAAGTTACAGTGGTAAAGAACTCGCAATTAACCCTGGTCACATCACATCACCAATCGAAGGTATCGCGACGAAAGAACCTGCGTTTGGCTTAGATGCTGTATGGATTGAGCCCTCGCAACGGGATCGCGCGCGAACATTGGGGTATACCGTAGTCGATCCGCCAACAGCCATTGCAACGCATCTCAATAGTCTGCTCTATGGCACTGCATCGGAATTGCTAGGTCATGATGAAGTTCAGCAAATACTTGACAAAACAGCTGAGCGATCACCCAAACTGGTGGAAAATCTGGTTCCCGCCAAACTCAGCCTCGCGACGATCACTCGGACACTGCAAAACTTATTGCGAGATGGTGTACCGATCCGTGACATGCGGACCATCTTAGAGGTTTTAAATGAAGAGGGTGGAAAGACCCAAGACCCAGATGATTTGACAGCATTAATCAGACCCAAACTTGGTCGGATGATTGTGCAAAGCCTGGTAGACATTTCCGACGATATGCCTGTTATGACACTGGAGCCTCAGCTTGAACAGATGTTACACAATGCCGTGCAACAGTCGCAGCAAAGCAAAACTCTCACAATTGATCCTGAACTTGCCGAAGCACTCTTCAAATCCATGCGTGTTGAAGTACAAAAAATAGAAGATCAAGGCCAACCAGCCATTTTGGTCGTGTCTCCAATTATCCGTCCTTGGTTGTCGAATCTAGTACGGCCACGGATACCTGATTTGACCGTCTTGTCTTACACGGAAATCCCAGAAGACCAATCTGTCAACGTAGTGGCAACCATCACTGCACAGATCGAAGAATCGAGATAAGGAACTAACTGATGGAACTGAAACGCATCATTGGTAAAGATAGCAAACACGCAATGGAGTTGGTCCGCCGAGAATTTGGCCCGGACGCCCTCGTAATTTCGAGTCATAGAGTCAATCATCGGTTTGAAATGATCGTCGCTGTGGACATCGCACCCGATCCAAGTCTCATCAACCGACCCGATGACGGCCTACTGCAGGTACAACATGAGCAGGCCGCAACACCACGATTTTCTGCCATTTTACACGGTGAACAATCACCAGAGGCGAGCATAACAAACGATCGCGCACAAGAAATCGTGAACCTATTTAAAAGTGAAATGCACTTGCTGAAAAAAGAGCTCGCGCAATTGAGGAGTGCGTCAGCGTGGCGTTATCAATCTGGAGAGGTAGATAACCTGATTGAAAACAAGATTAGTCAGTATGAATTACCAAGTACCTCAAAACTTCTTATTCTCGATGCGATCAAGAACGTGACCGATCCGACAGAGGCAACAAATCGTATCCATGAACTCTTCTCTTCAGCTCTTCTAGCTAATGATCATGAGCCAGAAAATCTCAGTGGGGTTCACGCATTCTTTGGGCTTACAGGTGCTGGCAAGACAACAATGATTGGCAAACTGGCAACACAGTTAGTCGCAGCTGCACGAGGAGAGTCTCTGACAATCATTAGTTTTGCAGATCACAAGCTTGGTGCATGGAATCAGATGCAATTAATATGCTCTGGCCTTGGAATCCAATGTTTTCGCTGCTCAGATCGCCAAATGCTCGAAACGATTATTCGAGAACTCCCTGATGATCAATGTATCCTCATCGATACACCCGGGTTGAATCTCGATCAAACATATCAAGATATCCAAGCAGCGGTCCCTGATGCTTTGATGCATTTGCTGGTTAACGCCGAAATCTCTCGGTCGAGCTGTGAGAAGTTGCTCAACAGCAACCATGATTGGGATAGTATCAATATCGCTGAGATGTCACCTCAACCCGACACGTGGGTACTTATTGATGCACTGTCTCGACAGCCTCAACTCCATTTGTGGCTCAAAACAACCAATGGTGATCTGAATCACGCAGCCGAAGCAATCGATGTTGATTCAACCCTTGAGAGTGCAATTCATCTCTTCGGTTTGAAGGAGACTCAGCATCAAGATGGGCGTGTTGAGCGGCCTGAAAGCGGTCGACAAATGGGTGAAGAGACGTCTACACTGGACTATCTGACTGGGTTACGAGCAGATCCTAACGATCGAAATCCAACATCCTCTCAGAATCACAAACCAGTCTGAGGCAGATCAAGCCATTATGAATGCGTTAAAGATCATTGGCGTTGCAAGCGGAAAAGGGGGCGTCGGAAAAACAACCGTCTCCTCCAATCTTGCCGTTGCCCTAGCACAAGCCGGAAATCGCGTCATGCTGTTCGACGGTGATCTTGGCCTCGCGAACGTTCAATTGGCTTTAGGAATCCGTCCCGAATTCAATTTTGGCCATGTTATTTCAGGCGAGAAGACTTTCAAATCGTCGTTAAAGGACCCGCTGACATCTATGTGGTGCCAGGAGCCTCGGGTCTTGGGAAAATGGCCGACCTTTCAGAGGCGGAATTACGCGGGATCATTCAGCTTTTTTCAGAATTCAAGGAACCCTTGGATTACCTCATTGTTGATGTGGCCGCCGGAATATCGCCCACCGTCTTGTCATTTCTGAAGGCATGCCATCAAACCCTCGTAGTCGTTCGTGATGAGCCGAGCTCTATTGCTGATGCCTACGGCATCATTAAAGTCTTGGTCAACGAGCAGAAATATACCAACATCGGATTGATACCTAACGGCGTCCCGGATCAGAGGTCAGGTCAATTGCTGCACCATCGTCTGAACGCGGTGTGTGTAAAGTTTTTAAATCTCCACACAGAATATCTATACAGCATCCAAAGTGACGATCTGATTCTTGAAGCATCTAAAAAATATCTACCTGTTGTTGAACACGCACCAGGTTCGATTGCTTCACAAAATTTCATGCGGCTGGCGAAAGAAATCAAATCATTGGACATGGATACGAAAAATGGCGGCCTGCAATTTTTTGTCGAGCGACTAGTCACGGCGGAGGCCGCGGTCTGATGGCTGATCTCGATCTGTACACACAAGTGCAAAAACAAGGTCAAGACCCAATCCTGAAGCATGTCGGCTTGGTGAAGCGAACTGCACTTCATTTGAAAGCGCGCATACCGCAAGTGATGGACGTCGATGAACTTATCCAGGTTGGTATGGTTGGATTGATTGAAGCGTCTCAGAACTTTGATGCTTCTCGCGGTGTGGAATTCGAAATTTTTGCCAGAACCCGAATCCGAGGAGCGATCCTGGATGAAGTGAGACGGATCTCAGTGCTGCCACGATCCGCCATTTCCCATATTCGTGAAACCAATGAAGCGACGCAAGAATTGGCAACAAACCTCGGTAGAACTCCCACACAAGCAGAATTAGCTGAATTCATGGGTAAAGACGTCTCTGAATATCAAAAAGAGCGGTCGCATGCGCATCAAATGTTGATGGTCGACTCTGAAGCGGCAGAAGATGAAATGCTAAATACGCCGGCACAACAAGGATACGAGCCTGAAGAAGAAGTTAGTGACTCGATGATGATGTCAATGTTGGCAGACAGCATTTCCAAATTACCCGAGCGCGATCAAATCATCATGGCGCTCTACTATAATGAAGAAATGAATCTAAAAGAGATTGGAGCTGTTCTCGATATTAGCGAATCGCGTGTCAGTCAGTTACTCTCAGCGAACGTGCAAAAGCTTCGGAAAATGATGGCTTTGGCAACCGACTAGGAAAACAAGTGAATGGCTCTATTTGGTCCAAGTGACAAAGAATTAAAGCAAGATGCTCGCAAAGAATACGATAAGGCAGTGGCACTCAAAGGTGATACGCGAAAAGAGCACGCGTATCGGATGCGAATTGCACTACGTGCCCGCTCGCACATGGATAAGCTATTTGTTGAAGGTGCGACGAAAGCTGAAAAATACAACGAGACTGTGATGCTTAATATTTCACAAGGTAAACCAGCGCCAACAGTCCCCACGACCAGCGAATACATGAAATTAATGACTGCCAGTGGTGAAGTCTGGTCTTACCTCCCAGAGGAATACGCTCAGCTCGTTTTCAAATACGGAATGCAATATCAAAGCGTTGAAATCACTGGCCCAAAGGCAATCGATAGCGTCCAAAAGATCTCGAACGCAGTTGCAATCGAGCTGAAACTCGACAAACCTCTCGTCGCCCTTGAATTTCTGAGAGAGCAGTTAACTGCTGAAGGCGTTGATGTCGATGCTGAAATTGCTGC
>RGHP01000057.1 GCA_010024125.1 Gammaproteobacteria bacterium
GATGTCAGCTGAAGCGACGGTTGTTAGAGCATACTTGGATTGGCTGCTCGGCTGTCCATGGACTAAGCGTTCACGCGTGCGTCATGATCTACTGAAAGCGAGAGATATTCTCGAAGCGGATCATTACGGTCTCGAAGAAGTGAAAGAGCGTATCCTTGAGTACCTCGCTGTTCAGATGCGGATGAAGAAATCAAAGAGCCCGGTGCTTTGTTTGGTTGGCCCTCCTGGTGTTGGTAAGACCTCATTAGGTGAATCAATTGCCCGCGCGACCAATCGTGAATTCGTGCGGATGGCGCTCGGTGGTGTTCGTGATGAGTCAGAAATACGTGGTCATCGCCGGACTTATATTGGCTCAATGCCTGGAAAGATTATTCAGAAGCTGTCAAAGGTGGGCGTGAAAAATCCACTGTTCCTACTCGATGAGATCGATAAGATGGGGATGGATCACCGCGGGGATCCTGCATCAGCACTACTAGAAGTATTAGATCCTGAACAAAATCATACGTTTAATGACCACTACCTCGAGGTCGACTTTGATCTGTCAGAGGTGATGTTTGTTTGTACGTCTAACTCAATGAATATGCCGGCGCCGTTGTTAGACCGGATGGAGATTATTCGAATTCCGGGATACACCGAGGACGAGAAGCTCAATATCGCGAAGAAGTACCTCGTACCAAAGCAGATCAAGAACAACGGGCTTGGTAAGAAAGAGATTGAGGTTCCAGATCAAACGCTGACTGATTTGATTCGTTATTACACCAAAGAAGCTGGTGTGCGTGGACTGGATCGCGAAGTGTCGAAACTCGCAAGAAAGGTTGTTCGGAAGCGGATTGAAGAAGGTCACAGAAAGGTCGGTGGAAATGACGGTCAAACCGTAGTGATTACACCAGATGTGCTTGAAAACTATTCAGGTGTCAGAAAGTACACCTATGGTCTCAAAGAGACGGAAGACCGTATCGGTCAGGTGACAGGCCTTGCTTGGACCAGTGTTGGCGGTGAATTGCTTACGATCGAGGCGGTATCAATGCCAGGTAAGGGTAAGCAGATTCGTACTGGTTCTCTTGGTGATGTAATGCAAGAGTCGATACAGGCAGCGATGACAGTCGCACGGAGCCGTGCACTTGCGCTCGGTATTGATCCAAATTTCCATGAAAAGACGGACCTCCATATCCACGTGCCTGAGGGAGCGACGCCAAAGGATGGCCCAAGTGCTGGTATTGGTATGTGTACTGCGCTGGTATCAGTTTTGGCTAACGTTCCGGTTAAAGCGGACGTTGCGATGACTGGCGAAATCACACTTCGGGGTCAAGTACTGCAAATCGGCGGGTTGAAAGAAAAGCTGTTGGCAGCGCACCGTGGCGGAATTAAAACGGTGATCATTCCAGAAGAGAATGTACCTGATCTCAAAGAGATTCCTGACAACGTTAAGGCAGATCTTGAGATCAAGCCTGTCTCCTGGATTGATCAAGTCTTTGATATTGCATTGGCTTATATCCCAGAGCCGTTTGTGGTCCAAGATGGTACAAATAGTTCGGACGCAGAACAATCAAAGGAAAAAAACACACAAAGAGCGCATTAACGGGTTGTTTCCGCCGATATCGCTTGGTATAACTGACATGCGCTAGTTGTGAGCGAGCCTCAAAACAAGAATGTGTAAGGCGCCACTGTATTTACAAAAAAACCGATAGGGGTACTACGAGTGAATAAATCAGAATTAATCGACGCGATTGCTGCTGATGCAGGTTTGTCTAAGGCTGATGCTGGTAAAGCGCTGGATGCGACTTTGTCTGCAGTTACAGGCGCTCTGAAGAAAGGTGACACTGTTTCTTTGGTTGGTTTCGGTACTTTCCAAGTAAAAGATCGTGCTGCACGTACGGGCCGTAACCCACAGACTGGTGCTACGATCCAGATTGCAGCAGCTAAAGTTCCTGGCTTCAAAGCTGGTAAGGCTCTGAAAGACGCAGTTAACTAAGTTAATTGTCGTCTTTACTATAAAGGGGCCCTAGGCCCCTTTTTTGAATCTATAGGTTACAACTCAACATGCTTCAAAATATTCGTGATAACTCAAGCGGCATCATTGCAAAAATTATTGTCGGCCTGATTGCGGTGACTTTTGTCATTACCGGTGTCAATTTTTTCAACGGGGGTGATGGTGATACCGTCATTGCTGAAGTCGATGGAGTCGAAATCACCGAACGCCGTTTTTTAGAGAAACTCGAACAGGAGCGTCGGCAGTTACTCAGCATCCTTGGCGACCCAGGAGCGATTAACGAAGATTTGTTGAGACAAAGCGTGCTGAATGCATTGATTGAGGAAGCGTCAGCGACACGTTATTCGGAAAAATTAGCATTTGGCGTCACTGATCAGTTGGTCGATCAAGTTATCGTAGAAATTCCGCAGTTTCAGGCTGATGGACGGTTTGATCCGCGTTTATTCGATCAGGCGATCGGACGCATGGGAATGTCTCGACTCGGCTTTCGTGAAGAGTTAAAGCGCAACTTGATTGAGTATCAAGTGAAAGGAGCGATTGAGACCTCAATTATTGTGACCCCGTCTGAACTGAAACGTCTCCATGCTCTTCAAAATCATACGCGTTCGGGCGAGCTCTTAGTGATTGATATCGAGCGTTTTATGGATCAGGTGTCTGTATCAAATGACGACATAACTACCTATTACGATTCGAACAAGAATTCATTTGTGACTGAAGAATCAGTCGCGTTGGATTATGTTGTTTTGAGTGCCGCTGATTTTCAGGATCGAGTGGCAATCACTGATGAAGATGTGAAAGCGGCATATGACTCAGAGGTTGCCGCGGCTACCAATGATACAGAACGTCGGGCGCGGCACATTTTGATAGCGAGTTCAGATGATGCGCTCGCGAAAGCAACTGAATTAAAAGCAAAGTTGGACGGCGGTGCTGACTTTGCCGAACTCGCCAAAGAGCACTCTGACGATATCGCAAGCCGTGAGACGGGTGGAGACCTGGGGTTTGCTCCCAAGGGAACATTTGCGCCGGAGTTTGAAACCGCTCTCGATGAGCTTGTATTGAATACGGTTTCAGCGCCAGTTGAGACGCAGTACGGATACCACATCATCGAGCTGCTCGAAACGCGCGCGCGACCGGTCGATCCATTTGAAGCCCGGGCGCCGCGGTTACGTGTGGAACTGGAAGAGCGTGAGGCTGCTCGTCTTTTATCTACGTCACTTGAAGAATTTGCGAATATCGCTTTTAGCGGCACCCTCGAAGAGCTCAATAGCATCTATGGCGTTCAAATTCAGTCAACAGAATTATTCAATCGCTCGAGTGCTCAAGGTCTGATGGCGCAAGAAGTAGTGCTCCGTCGTGCATTTAATGAGTCATTGTATGGGGGAGAGTTGAATGCGGAAGTGTTTGAAGTGGAGCCTGGCGTTTGGATGACGTTTCGTGTGAAGGCTCATGAGCCAAAAGCCGTTCGTCCTATCGAAGAAGTACAAGTTGAGATTGCCGATATTCTTAAACAACAAAAAGCGACCGAAGCCGCAAACGTGTTAGCTGAGACTGTGAAAAATCACTGGCAAGCGGGTGAGGCAGGTTTGCCATTGGATGCTTCGGGACTCAATGTTCAAGGATTTAATGATTTGAGCCGTGAGGGAGATGATTCGATCCGTCGTGACACTCTAGCGGTAGCATTCGCAGCATCGGCTCCAAATGAAGGACGTCCATCAACATTTGTTGCTCCAGTGAATAACTCCATTGTGGTTGCTCGTGTTGACCAAATTCGCTTTGACGCAAAACCTGATAGTGAGACAAACCTTGCGTCTGCGCTTGCTCAACTGCGTACGAGTCAAGAAGGCAGTGAATTTTGGTCTGTTGTGACCGCTGCGGCAGAGGTGGTTAAGCGCTAATGGAGTTTGTTGCCGATTACGGTCTGTTTTTACTAGAAACAGTGACTATTGTATTGGCAGTGATCCTTGTGATTGCTGCGAGTTCGAAGATATCTGGTGGTAGTGATGAGCCCAAAGGGGCGATCAAGATCACCGATCTCTCGAAAAAATTGGCGGATCAGGCGAAGCAAGTATCGACATCAGTCAACACTGCGCTAGCTGAAGAAAAGGCCTCGTTGCTCGAGCGTCTAAAAAAGCGATTTCGCAAAGCAACCCGAGATACTTCTGAGAAATCATCGAAAAAAGAAAAGCTTGCTGTCGTTATTGAATTTAAAGGCGACATGAAAGCATCGCAGGTTGCCAGTCTTCGTGAAGAGGTTTCTGCGATATTGGCGATGGAGCGAAAGCCGGATCAAGTCGTGCTCAAGTTAACGTCACCGGGTGGGCTTGTGCACACCTATGGCCTTGCCAGTTCTCAATTATCGCGTCTACGCGATGCCAAGATTCCTTTATGTGCCTGTGTTGATACGGTGGCTGCAAGTGGCGGATACATGATGGCCGTCTGTGCTGATCGTATTATTTCAGCGCCTTTCGCTGTTTTGGGATCAATTGGCGTGGTGGCTCAGATCCCGAATATTCACCGCTTTCTAAAGAATCGCGATGTTGATATCGAACTGCATACCGCTGGTACAAATAAACGGACGCTCACGTTGTTGGGTGAAAATACGCCTGAAGGTCGTAAGAAATTCAAAGAAGACCTTGAGCAGACCCATGCGTTATTTAAATCATGGATTGCTGAAAGACGTCCTGAGCTCGATCTTGATGCAGTTGCAGACGGATCAATTTTTTATGGTACAGACGCACTGGTGAAAGGCCTTTGCGATGAAATTGCGACCTCTGATGATGTACTCATGAAACTGAATATCGACCATCATTTATTTGCGTTGAAATGGGTGGAAAAGAAAACACTTGCTGCACGTCTTGGTCGCGATGCATCCGCAGCCGTAGTCGATCAAGTGGATAACTACATGAGTCGAACTCACCAGGATTTCACCCGTCTGTGACCAGTAAAGAGGTGACGCTGTATACCGATGGTGCCTGTAAAGGAAACCCAGGCCCAGGGGGATGGGGTGCGGTGCTTGAGTACGGCGAGCATCGTAAAGAGCTCTTTGGTGGTGAAGCTGATACGACGAATAATCGCATGGAGTTAATGGCAGCAATCAAGGGACTGTCTGCACTCAAGAGCCGTTGCACTGTGAATCTGTATACAGACTCAGTTTATGTGAAAGACGGTATCACAAAGTGGGTTTCAAACTGGAAAGCGAACGGTTGGAAGACAGCAGCGAAAAAGCCAGTATCGAATCAGGACTTGTGGCAACAATTGGATGAAATTGCCAATCAACATGAAGTGCACTGGCACTGGGTTAAAGGACACGCGGGTCATCCAGGCAATGAGCGTGCTGACGAGCTCGCTAATCAAGGAGTTGACTCTGAATGCGGCAAATAATTCTTGATACAGAGACCACGGGCTTAGATCCCAATGATGGCCATCGCGTGATTGAGATTGGTTGCATCGAAATGGTGAACCGTCGTCTGACTGACCGCACATTTCACGTCTACATTAATCCCGAAAGAAATATTGATCAGGAAGCAATCGAAGTCCACGGTATCACCAATGAATTCTTAGCGGATAAACCAAATTTCGCCGGAATTGTGGATGAATTTGTCGAATTTGTTCGTGGCGCTGAGCTGATCGCCCACAATGCCTCGTTCGACGTGAATTTTCTCGAATCAGAGTTAAAGCGTATACCAGGTGCGCCTAGCATATTCTCATTGATGCATGGCGGAGCTGCGATCGATACGCTTTCTATGGCTAAAGAAAAGAGGCCTGGTAAGCGAAATTCATTGGATGCGTTGTGTCGAGATTACAAAATCGATGCATCTGAACGAACACTTCACGGTGCTTTACTTGATGCCGAGCTGCTAACGCGAGTCTATCTCGCGATGACGCGAGAGCAGAGTCGTATGTTTGGCGGTTCCGATAATCTATCGCAAGGCTCTCGGTTCGAACCGATTCAAAAGTTAGAAGGTCTCAACCGAAGTCCTCAGGTCAAAGTACCGACAGAAAGTGAATCTGAAAATCATCAAGCGTTTTTAGCGGCCGTAAGAAAGGGCAGTGACGTGTTGCTTTGGGACTCAAATAAATCATGAATTGGCTCGGCGACCACGACCATGGATGGTCTCCAGGGATCAATGAGGGATTGATCCACAAGGTTGTAGTAACAACATCCGACCGAACTGTCGCAGTGTGCGATGATGGAACTCCTTTGTTCTTATCAGTTGATGATCCGCTGATTTCGTCTCAGGAGCTGCATCTTGCAGGCACATTGAATGGTGTGACCTATTACGGTGTTCGATGCCCTGAAATTAGAGATTTGAACTATGAAGCGCTTAGGCCGGTATTGGTTCAATTAGATAGCCAGGGATTTATTCCAGTCAGTGCCGCGATGCAGGTTCTTGATTTTATGGAAGAGCATCGATTTTGTGGTCGTTGTGGCGCGGAGACGACTGCATCAGTATCGGACCGCGGTCGCCACTGTGCACCTTGCGGCCTCACGCAATACCCTCGGATTTCACCTTGTGTCATTGTTTTGATCACGCGTGGTGATGAAATACTTTTAGCTCGTGCTCCAAGGTTTGTTGAGGGCATGTATTCAACATTGGCCGGGTTCGTGGAAGCAGGGGAGTCTGCCGAACATGCCTGCCATCGAGAAATTCAAGAAGAGGTTGGCGTTCGCATTAAAACTCCTGTGTATCAGGGTAGTCAGAGCTGGCCATTTAAGCATTCGCTGATGCTCGGATATTGGGCAGAGTGGGAATCAGGTGAAATTGAAATCGACTGTGAAGAAATCGTTGATGCCCAATGGTTTCACATCGAGAAGCTACCCAAACTACCGCCTCATGCATCGATCTCGCGAGGGATGATCGATGCTTATATCAGCCAACGTCTTAGTTAACTGGGACCACGAGCCATTCGCCTGGGCGAATGAGGTTTGATGTGGCGTTGAGCTTTCTCAAGTCTTTCACAGTTGTTTGAAAGCGTCGAGCAATCTTCCAAAGAGAATCGCCATTTCGAACCTTGTAGCGGATCGTCTCACCATAGGCGTTACCCAGCTCCAAATTCACGAGCTGTTTAGAAATATTTTCACTCGTACTTGGCACACGAATCGTACGCCCAGCGACAATCCGGGAATTTGACATGCCATTGAGCATCATGAGCTCAGGCACTGTTGCTCCAATCCTCGCAGCGATTTCGCTCAATGTATCGCCTGTTTGAACTTTGTATGGCCGCGTTCTTACGTAGTCTCGAACCGATACACTAACGAGACGGGTAGAGAACTCCTGAACTGCTGAATTAGGAAGAACCAGTTGATAGGGCTCTTGAGCAGGTGTGATCCACGAGCGGATGCAAGGATTATATCGACGAATTTCTTCTAAAGAGAGGCCACTTAACTCTTGTACCAATGAGACTTCCATAGGCGCCTCAAGATTCACCATTTTGAATGGAATCTCGGGTTCGATATTTGGAAGTTCAATTCCTTGCGCTTTGGCATCGAGAATGAGGTTTCTGGTAACCAGTAGTCGGGGTACGTACCGACGGGTTTCCCGTGGCAGCTTCAAAGACCAAAAGTCTGTCGGTTTACCAGCACGTTTATTCCGCTTAATTGCACGCTCAATACGCCCTGGACCGGCGTTATAGGCCGCGATTGCGAGTAACCAATCGTCAAATTTCGCGTGCATTTGTTCAAGATAATCAAGGGCGGCACGCGTGGAGTGAATCACATCTCGACGCTGATCACAGGTTTGTCCAAGCTTCAGTTTTAAAACTCGAGCGGTGCCAGGCATGATCTGCCACATACCAACAGCGCCCATTCTTGAAACAGCCCATGGACTGTAGGCCGATTCGACATAAGGTAGGAGCGCGAGCTCTGCCGGTAAGCCTCGACGTTTGACCTCAGTCCAAACGTAAGGAAGATAAATATCCGCTTTGACTAGGAAGTCTGAAAAAAAGCCAGGACTGTGGGTCAGCCTACGGCGATGAAGATCCGCGTACTTTGTTTCTTTCAGATCTTCAAGCGCGAATCCATTGATTATTTCGGCCCAAACTGTTCCTTCAATTGCAGCCAGATCAGTTTTTGGTTCGACTTCGGGGTCATTTTCATCAACGCTTTCATTGACATTGGGACTATCGATTGCTTCACCGAGTTCCCTGACGATTGCTAGCGGATCATACATTGCCTCATCGCTTAGGCTAGGCTCTATAACATCAGTTAAATTTGGTTCGGTACTACTGACCCGATCGCTGGTGATATCAGTTTGACTCACCGCAACAGTATTTTCTTGGACGGTCTGGCATCCGGCAAGAGAGATGATTAGAGCGATCAAGCCGCCTTTCGAAAGATTTGTGAGAGGCATTAAAAATTGTCTTTCTGCAAACGACGCACTGCGAGTTCTGAAGAATCTTTTGCGCGTAAGAATGGGTTTGTCAGGCGCTCCATCGCCAATGTCGTAGGCACGGTAGAAATTTCTTGAGCGCGAAGATTTTCAACCGCCGCTAAACGGCTCCGGATGTTCGAGTTATCGGGTTCTGCGAATGCCGCATATTTTAAATTAGCAAGGGTGTACTCATGCGCGCAGTAGATCGATGTGTTTTCAGGCAGGTCATTCAGTTTTTGAAGGCTTTCATGCATGTTTTCCGCTGTGCCCTCGAAGAGGCGCCCGCACCCCGCGACAAACAATGTGTCGCCTGTGAAAGCGATAGGGGAGTCGAATAGTGCTGAATCTGAAAAGAACGCAACATGATCAAGCGTATGTCCAGGTACTTCGATAACCGTGAAACTAGCTCCAA
>RGHP01000058.1 GCA_010024125.1 Gammaproteobacteria bacterium
CCACCAGTTAAGCCTTTAGTACCTGCTTTGAACGCATCAGTAGCTGCACCGCTGCCATATGAAATGCCGCTACCTGTTGCAGCACTTGCAAAATTTAGCATAATCGTACAATCTCTATAGAGTAAACATTGTCAGGTCCATCCGGGAAAACCCGTAGTACCTTAAAACCTAAATACCTCACAAAGTTAATAAGTGATGTATTTTCAATATCAATAGTCGTCCATAAATAAGGACGGTTTATATGTTCCATTAACGCTTTACCGAATCTAACCGCTGTACGTGGGTTCTCTTTGACTTTGTTGGTCATCTGTACCCAGAAACCGTTATCCTTTGAAACGCCATAAGCGCCGTACAAGCTCCCATCAGGACCGTAGATCATCGTTGGTGCCATCGAACTGCGTGGCCGTTTCCTCGGCTCGATTCGGTTGGCAACCGTTTGGCCATTCTTTTGTGGGATGAACGAAAAATCAGTGAGTTCATTGTTTAAGAGAAATCCGGATGTGAACAAGCCGGAACCGAAACCACTTTCGATTGTGGTTGTCAGAGACACAGCATTTCCATAGCGGTCAACAATTGAGACATGACTTGTTCCTGGTAATCCGTCTCGCGAGTCTGGAACTCGTCCAGCAGTCTCCACGGGTGCGCCTGCAGCGACTGGTACCTTGAGTGCAGAATTGAGATCGATCAGAGTTGCCCGATCCCTTAGATACTCTTTTGCCAATAACGCATCCACTGGCACGTTGATGAAATCTGAATCGGCCAAAAACAAATTACGATCTGCAAATGCAAGCTTGCTTGCCTCGACAAACAGATGCCAGGTCAATGGATGATCAGGACCGAGCAGTTTGAGATTAAAAAACTCAAGGATGCCGAGTATCTGTGCAACGGTCACACCCCCTGATGAGGGTGGCCCCATTCCGCATACGCGATGCTCACGATAGTGTGAGCAAACCGGATCGCGCTCAATCGTCCGGTAGGCAGCAAGATCAGCTAACTCCAAAACACCTGGATTGATTGGCGAGCCTTGCACGGTACCGACAATTTCGCGGGCAATCTGCCCCCGATAGAACGACTCACTTCGATCGCGTTGGATCGTTCTCAAGGTATGAGCGAATTGTGGGTTTTTCAGTAGCTCGCCGCTCTGAAGCGGTTGTCCGTTGGGAAAGAAGTAATCTGATGCCGCGGGGAATCTCTGAAGTCGCTTCCCGCCGTATCCCTCGAGTGATTTCGATAGCCTTGGAGACACTTCGAATCCATTGGCGGAGAGTTCAATCGCTCGATCAAATAGGGTGTTCCAAGGAAGCTGACCAAATCGAGCGTGCGCATGATCCATCAATGCGAGCGTTCCCGGAACGCCAACTGAAAGCCCGCCAGGAACCATATCAAACCAACGACGCGGTTTCCCGTCATCGCCAAGAAACATCGTTTCACTCACACCTTGTGGCGCGAATTCTCGTCCATCGAGAGCGATCAACGATTGACTCTTCGCATCGTGATACAGCAAAAACGCCCCGCCACCGACTCCGGAGCTTTGTGGTTCGACCAGATTCAGTACCATCTGTACGGCAACCATGGCATCGACAGCGGTTCCGCCACGCGTCAAGATCTCCATCCCTGCTTCAACAGCCAATGGATGGGCTGCAACCACCATTTCCCGGGTAGCACTGACTGATTCTTTAGCGGCGATTTCCACTGTGTTTTCTGGCTGAATATCACCTTGTGCAAGGCTCGTTGGAACCCAACAGAACAGCCCCAAAGCCAGACCACTTGTGACTAGGAAGGACGCAGACCACGATCTTTTCGCGTCAGCGTGCTCGTTCTTTATCACCACTGACGGTCTCGCCATTGGCTTATGCCAGTACCGGGTTAAAACGCGCGACAAGTTCAGACTGACTGAGGTCTGGCGAGGATTCAAAAGCAACCTCAAGTGACTGTCTCGACTGCTCGTCGCGGATTGCATTCAGAAGAAAGTCGCGTTGATTTGCAGACTCTCCTTTGACATAGATCTGAGTCACCAACTCACGGGAACCGTCGATAATTTTCATGTGGATATGCGGTGCGCGACCGGGATAGGCCACTGGCTTGATCGTTTTAAATCGATAATTTCCATCGCGGTCTGTCATGGTTTGTCCGAAACCTTGGAAATGCGGATCAACACCACCGCCATCGCGTGGGTGATGATATGAACCGAACGCATCACACTGCCAAATTTCGACACGGGCACCTCTAATACCTGCACCATTGCGATCAACAACCCGGCCGGAGAGGCGCCCGCCCATCTTGACCGTCGACAAATGTGAGATCTGCGTCACTGTCAATCGGTAACTTCTGCGGATAAAAAGGACCCAAACTTTGACGTGGCGTAACGGTTGCGTTAGCAATGCCTGCGACCGAGCACAGCGTGAATCCAGAGAGACCTGAAAGAAACGCGCGTCTTGATAAGCTCATACAACATCTCCTATCGATACATTCTTCATTCACCGTGGAATGATTTGTTTGCTCTAGTGTCAATGGAGACAGTGTCAAAAGAAACAAAGGAACGACTTCAAACGATCTATCACACGAATTTGTATAACTTTTATACTGCGCCCGCGAGTTATTCGCACTATGCTACCAAAGTCGATTGCCCGTCGACGCAATGTCATTGCTTCGCCTTAGGCATTGCTCTTCCAAATTTGGGACATATCGGATGTGTCCTCCTCTTTTCGGTTGTATAACAAAGGAGGACGGTGTGTCTGACGATCAGATTTTTTACGTCATCGCAGTCTCACTGGCTCTCACTATATGCTGGATCGGGGCAAGTATGCTGTTCGGACCTTTCTAATACTGATATGAATCTAACCAAACAAGCGCAACTGTTGCGACCTTTCTTCTGGTCTCATCAACGTTACGATCTCAAGCTGAAGTTGATCGCGGCGCTTGGGTGCTTAATTCTTGCAAAAGCGAGTAATTTAGCGACGCCTTGGCTTCTCGGACTGTTAGTTGATGACTTAAATGGCGAAGCAATCATCCCGACCTGGGTGCTCGGCGCGATCGGGCTGGTCGTCGTGTATGCGCTCAGTCGACTCTTCGCTCTGGTCTTCTCAGAACTCCGTGAAGTATTTTTCACCCACGTGTCACAGCATGCGATTCGCCTATTAACGCGGCAAACGTTCGCACATCTGCATCAACTACCACTCGATTTTCATCTCTCTCGGCATACCGGTTCACTCGACCGACTGGTTGACCGGGGGACAAAAGCGATTGATTTTTTATTGCGATATATCGTCTTCAATGTCGGCCCAACACTGATCGAGCTTGGTTTAGTGTGCATCATCGTTTGGAGTTTGTTTGGCGGCTTTTATGCGCTGATCATTACTGCGACCGTTCTGATCTACATCATCTTGACGCTGAAGATGACAAGTTGGCGGTTACGCTTCCGTCGAGAAATGAATTCCGCTGATAACTTGGTTGCCGGTCGGATGGTGGATAGCTTTGTGAACGTCGAAAATGTTCGCTTATTCACCAACGAAAACTATGAAATTGAACGGTTAGATCGCGGACTGTCAGAGTACGAGCGCGCAGCCAACCAAAGTCGACTGTCACTTCTGTATCTCAACTTAAGTCAAACCCTGATCGTACTCACTGGTGTCACAGCCGTACTCATCATGGCCGCTCTCAACGTGGAAAGTGGCGTTCTCACAGTGGGTGGATTTGTCACGCTGAACACCTACATTTTACAAGCGTTCCAACCGCTCAACTTCCTGGGCTCGATTTATCGCCAGATTCGGCAATCATTGATTGATATGGAGAGTCTGTTTGATGTTCTTGATGAGCCGGTCGAAAACGATGCCATCGATGCAACACATGAAGTCACCGATTCAAGGATCTCATTTAACGATGTGCGTTTTGCTTACGAAAGCGATCGTCCGATACTGCAGGGTGTGTCTTTCACCGTCCAACCGAAACAAACCGTCGCCATTGTCGGTGAAACAGGCTGTGGCAAAACAACAATCGGCAAACTTCTGTTGAAAATCATCGAACCAAATCAGGGGTCGATTCAATTTGGTCGGCATGATCTTTCACAACTCAAACGAGAAGCCATCCGCAAAGCGATAGGCGTCGTTCCTCAAGACACTGTTTTGTTTAACGATACCTTGGGTCATAACGTCCGATACGGCAATGTCTCAGCGACAGATGACGAAGTACGCGCTGCGCTTCGTTTGGCAGGTATGGGCGAATTTCTTGACCAACTCGCATCTGGACTTGAGACTGAAGTGGGCGCCCGAGGACTGAAGTTGTCGGGAGGAGAAAAACAGCGCATTGCGATTGCTCGCGTGATTCTCAAAAACCCACCAATCGTTCTATTGGATGAGGCGACTTCATCGCTCGATGTATCAACCGAGCGTCAGGTACAAACAAATCTTGAGATGCTTTCTAGCGATCGCACAACGTTGGTCATCGCACATCGTCTGAGCACGATTCGTTATGCAGATTTGATCCTCGTCATGCACGACGGGATCATTAGCGAATCAGGAAATTTTGACGATCTTCTTGCAGCCAACGGACGATTTAAAGCGCTCTGGGACATGCAACAGCGTGCTAGCGACCTTGACGACACTGATCTGGCAGACGTTGTCGAGGATTGGAAAAAGAACTAGTTATTGCTGTCGTTCCGCTGTGATTTTGAAGCGGACAAACAGCAACCGAGCAAACGCATCGATGGGGGCAACACTATGGGTATCGAAAATCCATCTGAACTCAGTCAGTATGCCGAGGATCTTACCTATGCATTTCCTGACGTCTTGGGGCTTGCTCGTGGGCCCAATCAAACTAATCCCGTCGCTGATGCGATCGCATTCCACCCAATCGTTCTCGGTTTTCTCAATGGATTTGGGCGGACCATGGTGCGGGTTGCTTCGCTCAAACTCGGTCTCGATGCGGAGGCACAAGCACTTGTGACCTATCGAGCCATCGCCAATGTCATGAACCGATTTGGCGAGATGGACCAATTCGAAGTCGCCATCGAGGAGCTCTCCAACAATCCGACCGATGATTTTTTGCGCTATCAAGAACTTGGCGTTCAGTATCTTCGGGCGGCATCAACATCAGGAAATCAGGCGATTACAGAGCAGATCTTGAAGTTGGTTAATCAAACCATCTCTACCCTGCTCGATGATCACGGTCTCCACCCGGTTCCCAAACACTGATGAGATTAATCTGTGGAGCGTAGTGAGCTCCTCTGAATCAGAGCGACGACTGCAATCGGTAAAATAATCGTGATCAGCGCAACAGCCATCAGAAGTAATCCAAGTTCGGAATAATCGGCTTGAGTCGTCACCTGTTGCGTGGTTGGGTCGATAATCTCTCTCGACACTTCAAACACTTGGTTGATGTATTTTGTGGCTAATGCGCTCGCCGAGAGCGCGAGGTTTGTAAATGAGGCAAACACTGCGAAAAAAGTCGCCTTCATTTCATTGGGCGCATTCTTGGCAATCCAAGCCAACATCGGAATCATCGAGATCTGCCCTAATGGGGACTCGAGCGCCGTGTTAAAAATCGCGATAAAACGCGCATCGACGAGTCCGCCAGTCAGCGCGGCTGTCCATTGATGAAGCCCGTAATACATACCAATACTAGGCAGGAATAAACACCCACCCACCAGCGATAGGATGACGATGATTCGCGCAATCGAATAGTGCGCGACAAGCGGTCTCAAAAGGATAATACCGAGTAGCGTGAGTGCCGATGAAATCGCGGCAAGAACAGATAAAAACTGCTCATCGAACAACAACACATCGATTTCAAACCACGTCAGACCAGGGCCTGGTGAGGGGACCGCTCGAAATACAAATATGGCGATCGCGGTACCAACAATCATGAGCCGTTTTTCAGCACTCAAATAACCCAATAACTGCCCCATCAGATACACAATAATTGCCATCGACCCGAGAAAGACGAGCTCCTGAGCAAATGGAATATCAAAACTGCCGACAGAAACAGAAAAGACAACAAAGACCAAACTACCGAGTAATACTGCCCAGTTAGGACTCGCTTTGGGTATTGGTGCGTCCGATACCGCTCGAGCATGGCGTAAATACTTCGCCAACATGACACCAAGTACTGATACAGAAGGAATCGCCAGTGCGTACAAATAAATATTGGCGTACACCTGACGTTTTGCATCCTCACTCAATGACTCGACATCGCTGAACAACGCAACATTCAACAGGGCAACCAGCAGACTACCGCCAATCACGGCAAACCGGCCCAGTGACTGCATGGTGGTGTGCATGTCTTTGATATCGGATTCAGGCAGTGGATGGCCTGATCGATCAGTGGTCGGTACAGCCTCTACAGTCATTGCATCAGCCACAACGTCTTGCAAGACATAACCGACTGGAGCGAGGATCACGCTCAGTACATACCAAGCCTCTACCGACATCACAGCCCGCATGCTCTCGGTATGCGCGATCAATCCGAACATGATGAGGAGACTTGCTGTGATAACCAGCGCGCCAAGATATACAAAGTAGGTTTTGTGTCGCCAGAACAAATCGACCAGATGACCTAAAGGCATCTTCAGTGCCCAAGGTAATCCTGCCCAAAACCCGAGACCGGCTAAGAATGCAGCAGACAGACCTAAATAATCCTTGACGAAAAAGGTCCCCACAATCGCGGTCAGCCCTGAAATCCCAGCCGCTAAATACACCATCAAGGGTGGTAGATAGCTCCAACGGAGTGATCGTGCCAACCCAATAAAAGCATCGTGTAAATAGCCACTGGTTTGATTCATCGTTTACGACTCGTTTGATTACGTCACATCTTTGATGGTTGACGCATCATCGGATGGTTTCAAGTGTTGAGCGCTAACAGGTGAACCATTGAGTGTATTCCGGGTTGACCAAGTGCTCGCTCGTGAGCAAAGGATCAACCCGAAATCCCCTCAGGTGAACATATCAGGCTGTGTCTTCTCGAAGTGCTGATACAGCGTCTGGAAATGCAACCAACCGATATAGTCGCTACCGACATGCTCTCGACTGTAAGCCGCTGTCTCATCATCGAGTAGTTGTGGCTTGATCCCTGTCGACTCAACCATGATTTGTTGTCGACAGCAGCGCTCCAACGCGATGAACCAAAATGCAGCATCATCGATGCTGTGTTGGCTGGTCGTCAGTAACCCGTGATTTTGATGAAGAATTCCGCGATGGGCACCCATGGCTTTAGCGACACTGAGCCCACTCTCCTCTTCCACAGCAACAGCGCCGCTCGATGCTCCAACAACGATGTGGCTGTTGTAGAACGCAGCTGCGTCCTGGCTGATCATATCCAACGGTCGGCCGGTTGCGCACCACGCTGTTCCGTACACCGTATGTGCGTGACACATCGCAACAACCTCTGGATATTCTTCATGCACCGCCGCATGCAAAACGAACCCAGCCCGATTCACTGCGTAATCGCCCTCGACAACCTGGCCCTTGTGATCCACCAGAATCAAATTGGATATCCGCACTTGTGAGAAATGAACGCACATCGGGTTGGTCCAGTAGAGCTCTGGAAATTCAGGGTCACGAATCGTTAAGTGGCCAGCAAATCCATAATCGAAACCGTGGTAATCGAATGCTCGACACGCGGCCACCAGATGCTTTTTCAGGTAGTCCCGTTCATCCGCAACACTTTCAAAGATCGGGGTCTCCGGAAAGATCAGCCCTTTCTGATCTGGCTGATAAAGCGAAATCTTTTCTACGGTAGCACTTTGAGTCGACATGACCTTCTCCAAAACCTATTGCTGTCGTTATTTTTTCCACACTATACGAGTGTTTACTATTCTGAGGTAATAATGGATTACTACCTTATGATTCAAGCTGTGATCACAGGATCCGATTCCTTTATTAAGCCATACGAATTGTAGAATTTCAGGCGACTTAATACCCTGTTGTTGAATCGAATTCAGTCAAAGACCCCATGAAGAAAATTATTATTGCAGTCATCGCCGTCGTCGCTCTGATAGGAGGCTCCGGCGGTCTATATCTGTACCTAGAGTCGAGTTCTGCTGATCCCACAAAATCACTAGGGGCAGCATACTGGGGAGACGCTTGTGGGCTGTCTCCGACTGGATTTATCGTTTGCACCAATGAGTTCGATGTACGGTTTGATTCCTGTGTTGTTGGGCAGACGCGCTATCGACTCAAAGTTTCAGTCACTGAGCCACGATACCAACCAGTCAGTCTTGAGATCTGGACAAAAACACCGAGCACCTACCGACGCCTAGAATCAGGTGACGTCTACAGCGAGGGTGAAGAGTCTTGTTATCACGAGGGCTATCGGTTCACGACTGAAGACATCAATATCAACAAAGGTTCGAAATGCAGTTCCGAGCCTCAGCTACCTGAAGAACTGAGTCTGATGTTTTACGTCCAAGAGCAATCGGGCGACCTTTCGGCCTGTCTATACAGTAATGAAAAGCCCGTCGAGGCAGATGCAAGATAGTTGAAGACTGAGGTTTGGATTGAACCTCAGCCTTCGCTTCATTGAATCGAAATACTAGTCGATCTGGTACAGCGCAACTGTACCGGTCATTTCAAACGCAATCGCCAACAGTGGCTTACCAGTTGGGCTGTCTTTGGCTGCAATGAACTCCAAACCTTCTGGTGAGTTATGGTTAGCAGACGGCATCATGTAACCGACCAAA
>RGHP01000059.1 GCA_010024125.1 Gammaproteobacteria bacterium
TGCAGCGTTGCTAGCACCAAGTGACCGGTTTCAGCCATCGCTAGAGCACTCTCCATGGCCTCCTGATCTCTAATTTCGCCGATCAAAATCACATCAGGCGCCTGACGAAGCACGTTTTTTAACGCTGATTGCCAACTATCCGTATCAATCCCGACCTCTCGCTGCGTCACGATGCAGCGGTCGTGCTGATGAACAAACTCTATCGGATCCTCTACCGTCACAATGTGCCCCGATGCCTCTCGGTTACGGTGACCAATGAGGGCTGCAAGCGAAGTGGATTTGCCCACCCCTGTTGCCCCGGTGTAGATCATGATGCCCCGCTTGGCCATCACGAGATCCGATAAGACGGGCGGCAAGAAAAGTGACTCAGGCGTCGGAATATCGCTACGAATACGGCGAACCACCATACCGACCGATCCCATATGAAAGTAGGCATTTGCTCGAAATCGCTCCCCGGATTCTGAAATCAGTGCGTAGTTCAATTCCTTCTCGCTTAAAAACTGATCTCGTTGCCATGCTTCCATGGTCTTGAGCGCGAGTGCTCTCGTGAGCGCCGGTGTGAGATCCTGCTTGCCCACCGAGAAAATCTCACCATTGACTTTAATCGACGGCGCTCTGCCTACCGACAAAAAGAGATCTGATCCATTCTGGTCGATCATGATCTGCAATAAGGGTTCTATATTCATCGTCAATCACTTAGCCACTTTTGGTAGTGGAATCGCCAACGATCCAAGTCTGAGGAATAGGCTCGCCGTCCTCACCGAATCCTTCATTACTTTCTTCGAAAAACCGTCGATAGAGCTGCATGCGGTACCGCTCTGCGGTGCGGACACGGCGCCAATCTCGCTCTAGGTCATCGGTTACCAGCACGCTGCGAATAATTCCCTTGCGGTAGTGGTCAGGACTTCGTCCGCTCTCATGGAGCGCCTCTACCCAGGGGTCAAACGCTCTTGCCCTGAGACCTTGCGGAAGAATATGCGCATCGTGCCTCGCCACTCGCTCTGCGCCCGCTTCCGACATGGTCGCAATCCAAAGTGGTGGTCCGCCCTCTTGCACATAGCCCGGCGTAATCACCACGTCATTGAATTGGTAGCGCTTGCCGTCATAGCTAAACGGCTCGCCAGCAAAGCAGAGCTTTAAGACATCGAGCCCTTCCTCCATCAACGACACTCGGCGGGATCTTGGTATGCCGAACCCTCTAAATTCGTGGGGCGCATAACCGAGGCCCAAACCAATTTCCACCCGGCCGCCAGACAGGTTATCCAGCACGGCCAGATCCTCCGCAAGGCGAATCGGATGGTTAAAAGGGAGCAAACAGATATCTGTATTGAAGCGCACATTGGACGTCACGCTCGCCATGGCGCCAGCCACTGGCGCCCAACTCGGCAAGTAGCCGTCCTCTATAAAGTGATGCTCAGTGAACCAAACGAGTTCAGCGCCAATGCTGTCCAGCCACTTCACTTGCTCAATGATTGCGGCGTAAAAATCCGGATTGGTGATGCCAGCGTCGGGCGGATTCCGGAAGTCATAACTTACTCCAACTCTTAGCGGATACATACGGGAACACCAATCGTCGATTGTCTGGGGTTGATCATTCCTCTGGGCTCAATTGGTCAGGCTGTGCTGAGACAGCTAGTCGATGCGGGGCACGAAGTGATCAGTACATCGCGCAATCCTCAACCTGAAGACGCATCAGTTGCATGGTTCACGCTCGATCTCAGCCATCCCGATAGCGTGCAAGCGTTTTGTAAAAGCTCTTATTGGGACACGCCAATTGATGCTGTTTTCAATAACGCAGGCTTCGGGCTCATTGCGCCGATCGAATCCGCATCAACGGAAGCCATCCGACAGCAGTTTGAAGCCAATTACTTCGGCACCATGGCAATCACTCAAAAAGCGATGGAGCACTTCCGGCAACACAACCGTGGCGTTTTAATGGTCAATACATCCATCGGTGGCCGGATGGCATTCCCATACTTTGGTTACTACAACGCAACCAAGCATGCGCTTGAAGCCTCCTATGAATCGCTCTGGTATGAGTGTCGCGAGTCAAACATTCAGATCAAGATCATTGAGCCTGGATTCACACAAACAAACTTCGCAACGCACGGTATGCAAATGTCTGGCGAAACAAGCCCCTACCATTCCAAGGGTCTCTCATGGCTCGCCAAATCGATGCAGGAAGGAACAACAGCAACGCCACCAAACGATGTTGCAAAAGTGATCGTCCGCGCTTTATTTGATGAAACATCGACGCTGAGATATCACGCAGGCAAACACAGCGGGGCTCTGTTACTGATGAGAAAGCTACTGCCGGACAGCTGGTTCCAAGCACTGATTAGTAAAGCAGTATTACGCGGACAAAAAACGAACTAATCCTTCGACCGCATGATCGACCGTTTTTTTGAATCCAATCGCTAAGACTGGGTCGAGCAAATTGAATGGAAACGCCAGCCGAATCTCGGCTGCGTAATCAACCCGAGTGCCTGTATCGGTGGTAGTCACTTCAATCCGGTCGATCGCCGTCGCTTTCGCTGCCACACCAGTTAACACGGCCCGCACACCAGGTTCATAAGCCGTTACGGTATAGACCATCTCAATTGGATTACCGCTGAATGGCACGCGAACATCATATTCTGCACCTTGGCTAAAGACTTCATCGCGCGGAGTGACCGAATGAACCGAGTCATCCCATGACATGAGATTCCGAAAATCCGCAATCAAACGGAGGGTTTCTTCAGGTGGTTTTGCTGAATAAAACTGACGCTCAAATCGCATTAATCACGCTCCGCAAATGGCCGCCCAACTGACAATGTGACTGACTGCCGACCACCTTCGGTACGCCCAAATGACAAATATCCGGGACCGACTGCCGTATCAGCACCGATGAATAACGAACCACCTGATAATGTGTTGCCCCAGCGGATTTCATCTCGGTCTTGGAATACGTTACCCGCCTCAAGTGAAAATCCGACGAATAAGGGTTGATCTATCGGGAACACTGCATGCTCGTTCAAACGCTGATAACCCATAAACGAGAGTAGACCCGCGTGACGACCAGAGATCTCATTCGGGCTATAGCCAGACAGCCGCGTAAAACCGCCCAAACTGTATCGTGGTGTGACATCAGTGACAGCCGTTTCGAAAAGATAGCCAAAGTATCCTTGTCCAACCAGAGTCGCCCCATTGTTGTGATAAAACGGATACAAGATATCGAGCGTCACTCCATCGTACTGACGGGTCGCACCCAGTTTGGCGTCGTAAATCGAATACTCGCCAAGCACGCGTATTCCTTTAGTTGGGAAGCCCAGTGAATCAAGCGTATCGAAGCCTGCGCGCGCAAAATAACGCGAATCATCGACCTTGGTGCTGAGTGAATCCGCGCCCAATAATTTGTTGTTCTTAATGTCCGCTTGGCGGAAACCGATCCGGAATTCACCACGGGTATCGAGCGAGTAACCGGCGTCAAAACCATACTCCCGTGTCTCGGTCGAGTAGGTCGATGTAAGCGTTCCTTCCTCGTACAACGCGCGATCTTCACGAATAAAGCCAACGATCGCAGATGCGAACCAGTCTGAACCGTAATCAATCGGCTGATAGAGCTCAGAAGTGACACGTGTTTTATCACCAAGAGTCAATTCAGTCCGCCATTCACCACCGAGTGGGTTGATGTTGGTCGCACGAATTACACCATTCAAATTATAAGAGGCTCGCCCATCAAGGCTGTCTTCAAGAGTAAATCCGAGATCTAAATAATCAGGCCCCCAAGCTTTCTCTTTGGTTTCTAAAGACAATCCAACCTGATTGTCTTTCTCAACAACCGAAACCTCAACTTGGTCAATCGTTTCAAGCGAACTGTTAATCGATTAGCGATGGTTTTACTCGAGGTTCTTGGCGCATCACTGATGACTTCCACAAACGCAAGCGTTGGCGGTTCACTGCGATTCAGGCGTTTTGCATTCCAAGCTTGATAGGCCGCTGTATCTACACGGAATGCATCAAACATGTCAGGCACTGCAGCCAAGGACTTCCTTCCGATAGCAAGCGCATCTTCAGCCTTATTGAAATCAGCGGTCGCAATGCCCTCAGGGAATATCTCGATGAGCAAATCCTGCTCAGTTAACTTCTCGAGTTGTGCTTCAGTGTTACGACGCGTCAGTAAATTAGTTAACTGATCCACCACCGTCACCACAGACGTGAGTTCATTGGTGGAATATCTGAGCGACGAGGTATCGACCACGATGACCCGATCCGCCCCCATGTCACGTGCCACATCAACCGGGAGGTTGTTAGCCACTCCACCATCGACATAGAGACGACCATCAATTTCAACCGGTGAATAGACGACCGGCACAGCCATCGAAGCTCGCAGTGCAGTCGCTAAGGACCCGCGGTCCAACACCACAGCGTCCCCAGTCGCCAGATCGGTTGCCATCGCTCGAAATGGGATTGGTAATGCATCAAAGTCAGTCACTGTCGCTGTTTCGAGTGTCAGCGAGTTCAAGGCCAGCGCAAGCTTTTGCCCGCGCAATGCGGCCAGAGGTAAACGAACATCACCAGGTGCAACACCTAAATCGAGACCTAAAAAGTTACGGCCCTCGAAACTCTTGTTTCGAAAACTGCGTTCGTTTCGGTCGGTGACATCGCGAAGCGTGGAATTCCAATCAACAGATAATAACTTTTCACGAACCTCCGACGCACTCAAACCGGATGCATACAAAGCACCAACGACCGCACCCATTGAAGTTCCAGCAACGTAATCAATTTGCACATTGTTCGCCTCGAGTGCCTCAAGCACGGCGACGTGGGCGAAACCACGTGCTCCACCGCCGGATAAAACCAAACCAGTTTTCTCGCGCGCCGACGCAATCTCAGTAATACTGAGAGTCATCAGGACGACAAAGACGACATGGAATGGTCTGAACATGGGGCGCAATTTCGCTTCATTACGTAATAAAGACACCATGGTATCGAAAAAACGCCGTCACCGTGACCCTTTGATTATCAGGACACCTGAAGGACTCTTTTGCCCCAAAGCAAAGGCGCATATTGATCCCTGGCGACCTGTTGATTGCGCACTGATCACACATGCGCACGCAGACCATGCGCGCGCGGGATCTAAACACTATCACTGCGCACAGGGCGGCGAGGGTTTACTCAACAAGCGGCTCGGTGATCACATCATCGAACCCCATCCGTATGGCGAGTCATTTGCGCTTGGCGATGTACAAATCAGCTTTCATCCAGCCGGCCATGTGCTTGGTTCTGCGCAGATTCGTATCGATGATGGAGAATCTGTCTGGGTCATTACCGGTGACTACAAACGCGACCCAGACCCCACTTGCCAATTGTTTGAACCCGTCCCATGTGATGTTTTAATTACAGAGGCGACATTCGCGCTACCGATCTACCGTTGGCCATCCATGGACCAGGTCATGGATCAGCTGTTTGGCTGGTGGGATCATCACATCAGGAATCAACGGACACCTGTTTTATTGTGTTACTCACTCGGCAAAGCACAGCGGATCATGGCCGAAATCAAAGAGCGATCGGATCGATCAGTGCAAGTCCACGGTGCGGTTGCCAACTTAAATGTTGAATACGAGCAACAAGGCGTCGAACTCTGTCCGTGGCGGCGCGCAAGTGAATCAGATAAAGGGGTATCGACCGACTTAATCATTGCACCACCACAAGTCGCTGGGTCAGCATTTCTTAAACGTTTTCATCCGACCGAACTCGCAATGGCCTCTGGATGGATGCAAGTGCGCGGAGTCCGACGCAGAGCAGCGATTCACCAAGGGTTCGTTGTCAGTGATCACGCGGACTGGAATAGTCTGATCACAACCGTCAAAGAAAGTCAGGCAACAGAAGTTTATGCAACCCACGGCGAAACGCGTGTTCTCACACGTTATCTCAATGAGCATCTAGGAATCTCAGCCGAACGATTGGAAACGGCCTTCGGAATCGAAGACGGGGTCGACCAATGAACTTCGTCCAACTGTTTCAGATGCTCGATACAAATCAATCGACCAATGCTAAACGCAATGCATTGGTCGAATTTATCGGGACCGCACATCCACTCGAAAGCGCCCTCGCCGTCGAAGCTCTCACAGGACGCCGACAACGCAGACAGTTAAAACCAAGCCTGCTCAAACAGGCTGCTTATCAAGCGTTCGCTGAGGAGAGTTGGTTATTTGAGGAGTGCTACGCAGCAGTCGGAGACTTGTCTGAGACTTTGGCGATATTGTTCGCCGATCAGGATGCTGTTTCACAAACTGAAGACCCTGTTCTTTCGGGATGGCGAGCACGCCAACTTGAGTTATCCAAGAAAGAACCCGACGAATTAATGACTGAACTCCTCTCGTTACTCAAATCACTCTCACGAGACGAGGCATTTTTGTTTTTAAAGCTCTCCTCAGGAGGCTTCAGAGTCGGGGTCAGTAAAGGCTTGGTACATGATGCGATTGCTCGAGCAATTGCGATGGATCGCGCTGTGATTGAAGAGCGCTTGATGGGTGAGTTTATTGCAGATGAATCTTGGTTGGAGCGCCTCAAAAAACCGGTCACGCAAGATGAGCTTGATGCTAGACCACTTCCGTTTTTACTCGCCAATCCATGGCCTGAAAAAGAGGCACTCGATCTCGATACAGGCACCGTTGCCGTGGAATACAAATGGGACGGAATTCGTGCGCAATTAATCAAAACACATGAAACCATCAGGTTGTGGTCACGCGGAGATCAAGATATCACCGAGCAGTTTCCGGACATTGTTGAAACAGCAACCACACTCCCCTCACAAATCATTCTCGATGGAGAAATTCTCGCGGGTACACCCGAGCAACTTCAAACCTTTAATGAGCTTCAAACCCGCCTGAATCGTAAACGCATCACGCAAAATCTATTAAAAACAAACCCCGCCTTTTTCAAAGCCTACGATCTCTTACGGCTCGATGGTGAGGATATGCGAGATAAGCCTCTCATCGCTCGCAAAGATGCGTTGAGTCAGATCGATGTCATTCAAAGCCAGGTTGTCTATCCGAGATGCAAGGAAGACATCCAAGTCATGCGACAGAAAGCCCGAACCGCGGGTACCGAGGGTGTCATGATTAAGCATCAGCACAGTATCTATATTGGAGGTCGTAAAGCCGGTTATTGGTGGAAGTGGAAACTCGATCCGATGACTGCTGACTGTGTGCTGATCTACGCACAAGCAGGTCATGGACGAAGAGCAAGTTTGCACAGTGACTACACGCTCGCGTGCTGGAACCAACATCATGAACTGGTTCCGGTTGCAAAAGCCTATTCAGGACTCACAGACGCTGAATTAAAAGCGATGGATCAGTGGATACGAAAACACACGCTGCAAAAATTCGGTCCAGTCCGACAAGTCGAACCACTGCAGGTCTTTGAGATTGGGTTTGAAGGACTTGCGCGATCCACTCGACACAAAAGCGGTATTGCATTGCGATTCCCTCGGATACTCCGCTGGCGCCAAGACGTTGGGCCCGAAGATGCGGATCATTTATCGCACTTCGAGACCTTGATGGGTGACTCCCATGCCGTTTGAACACATCACGCGTTATTTCAAGAACAAAGGATTTCAACCATTTCCATTTCAACTTGAGGCATGGGAGCGCTCTGCCTCTGGAACACATCAACTCATCCAATGTCCAACTGGGTCCGGGAAAACACTCGCTGCAACTGGCGCAATGCTCGATCAACTGATCGCAGAACCCAATTGCAAAGGACTGCGACTGCTTTACGTCACTCCACTTCGAGCCATGACGAAGGATCTTGAATTGGCGTTGAAAGAACCCTTGTCTGGTACAGAGATCACTGTCCTAGCTCGCAATGGGGACACCTCAGCCAAAGACCGCGCAAGTTTGTTTCGAAAACATCCACAGATTTTGATGACGACTCCAGAATCATTATCTGTGATTTTGTCGTCGCCAAAATCAACTGATCTATTCGCTCAGCTCGAGGCGATCGTTGTCGATGAATGGCATGACTTGATGGCAACAAAACGTGGTGTGCAAATGAGTTTGTGTTTGCAGCGTCTACTTAGGCTCAGTAAGAAAACCACAATTACCGGTATTTCGGCGACACTCAAAGACCCGCAAATGGCGCTCGACGTCTTACTGCCAAGAGGTGAGGCGGGGTGCCTGACACAAGCACAGATTGACCGGACTGTGACTCTCACGATCACCGAGTCAAGCGACGATGCGCGACTTCCTTGGGCAGGACATCTTGGTTTGAGTCTTTTAAAACCAGTCAGCCAAACACTGACCAAAGGACAGACGACACTGTTGTTCACGAACACGCGAAATCAAGCAGAACAGTGGTTTCAAGCCCTCAGTATTGTACGGATGGATTTGTCGATCGCGCTGCATCATGGTTCGCTCGCAAGTGCGACACGACAGGAGGTGGAAACCCAACTGAAAACTGGGGCAATCGACTGCGTGGTTGCAACCAGTGCACTCGACCTTGGGGTGGACTTTCAGGCTGTGGAACAGATCATCCAAGTTGGTTC
>RGHP01000060.1 GCA_010024125.1 Gammaproteobacteria bacterium
TCGACCGCTTCTGGAATCGATGTTAATCCTGCGAGATTCACAAGACTCTTTCGCTTGGCCTTCGCAACCTGGTCGATCAGTCGCTCAACATCGTCAGCATCATTTGGCGAACCCAATAGAATCACCTGATGCCCTGCATCAATTAAACGTGTCGCAAGATCTGAAAAGCGATCCAATGGCCATTGTTTTGCAGGCCCAAATTCAGCACCTGGACACAGCGCAACCAACCGCGCCGGGTCGAGTCCATGGTTGGAGACCAAATTCGCCTGCGAGGCTTCATCCATCGTTAAACGCGGGAAGAGCGGAGCTTCGGGTAACTGATTTGCTGACAATGCAAGGTTTGCCGGAAACCCAAGCGCCATATATCTGTCAATCATCCGCGGGAACCGCGCCTCATGCAGGATGCGCAAATCAGTGAGTAACTTATACCTGTATTCGCCACGCCAGCCGATGCGACGAGGAATTCCTGCCATTGCAGGAATCAATGCGGATTTCAGAGAGTTAGGAAGAACAAAAGCCCGGTGATAGCGTGAGAACCGAAGCTTGCGAGCAAAAGCCCATCGTTCTTTCAGCTTCAGCTCACCATGATCAAAAGGGAGTTCGATGACTTGATCAACCTCAGGCATGCGCCGAGCGACTTCCAAGCTCCAGCTCGGTGCGAGCATATGAATTGGGTCGTCTGGTCGCTTTGATTTCAAATATGAAATCAATCCATGCGCCATAATCATGTCGCCGACCCAGTTCGGGCCAACCACTAAGGTTGGCATGAATCAGTCCTTAACGAGTGTGACCCACTCGCTGAACTTCTCATTGCGACCGTGAACGACGTCGAAATAATCAGACTGAAGCATCTCTGTGATCGGTCCTCGAGAACCCGCCCCAATCGGGCGCGAGTCGAGTTCGCGAATCGGCGTCACTTCCGCTGCAGTCCCCGTGAAGAACGCTTCATCGGCGATGAGCACTTCATCTCGCGTAATCCGCTTCTCGACAACATCGAGTCCATGCTCTTGAGCCAATCTGAAAATGGTCTTACGCGTAATACCATCCAAGCAGCTCGTGAGTTCAGGTGTATAGATCACCCCATCGCGAACAATAAATACGTTCTCACCAGATCCCTCAGCGACATAACCTTCTGGATCCAACAACAGCGCTTCATCAGCGCCACCAGTCAACGCTTCTTGCAAGGCAAGCATCGAATTCATGTAGTTACCGTTGGCTTTCGCTTTCGTCATGGTGATATTCACATGATGACGCGTGTAACTTGACGTACGGACCTTAATTCCGCGCTTCATGTTCTCTTCGCCCATGTATGAGCCCCATGCCCATGCTGCAACGATCACGTGCGTTTTCAGAGAATCGGCGCGCAACCCCATCCCTTCTGAACCGTAGAACACCATTGGTCGCAGATACGCATGGTCCAAATCATTCGAAGCAACAGCTGCTTTCTGCGCTGCGTCGATCTCTTCCATCGAAAATGGAATATCCATGCCAAGAATTTTTGCGGAATCGAATAGGCGACGTGTGTGATCCCGTAAACGGAAAATCGCAGCACCATCAGCTGTCTGATATGCACGTACACCCTCGAAACATCCGAGGCCATAATGCAAAGTGTGTGTCAGGACGTGTGTTTGACAGTCCCGCCAGGGTTTGAGTTCTCCATCAAACCAAATTAATCCATCTCGATCAGCAAAGTTCGGCTGCATTTTTATTTCCAATCAATTCAAGAAGACATCCACTGCGCCCAAAGACCCTCAACCAACTGCCGTTCGTTCTCAACCTCTGCGATTTTGACGCGGCCTTTTCGGCCAGCCAAGATTGCTTCATGGTTTAACGTCCGGTAGCGGACATAAGCGCTCTTCAACGCATCTGCATCTACTGTCGAAATACACCCAGACCCTGAAAGTCCGTCGAGCTGTCGGATATTATCCGTATAAGTCGCAAGCTCGGGATGCATTTCTGCATGTGCTAGAACCTGATATTGCACCATAAATTCGATATCAACGATACCTCCTCGATCGTGCTTTAAATCAAATCCGGAGTCACCTGCACTACTACCCAAATGAGCACGCATCTTTTCCCGCATTTCAACAACGTCCGTCAACAATGCTTTCGGCTCTCGGGACGTTCGCAAAACATCAATACGAAGCGCCTCCAATCGTGTATTCAAGAATTGATCTCCGGCGACGGGGCGCGCCCTGACGAAGGCCTGTAATTCCCAGGTCCAAGCAGATTCATCGAGGTATTTCTTCAGCGCATCAAGGCCAACCACCATCAATCCAGAACGTCCGGATGGCCTGAGTCGTGTATCAATTTCATATAACCGGCCAAATCGCGTATTCGTCTCTATCAATGCGATGACCCGACGGACGACACGATTCACGAAAAGGCCACCTTCAATTGCGACTTCGCCATCTGTCATCTGATCGGGATCGATGCCATGGACAAAAACGAGGTCTAAATCTGAGCCATAGCTCATTTCAAGGCCACCTAATTTGCCGTATCCGAGGACGGACAAACCAAGTGCATCATTGCGATCCGATTCAACGATGACAGGTTGGCCATGCTTATTCGCAACTTCTCGATACGCGTAACGCAGTACTTCCGAAACCACTGCTTCGGCAATCCAAGTCAATTGATCGGATACGCGCATCAACGGAATCTCACCATGCACTTCAAAAACAGCAACGCGAAACGCGAGACCGCGCGCAAACTGCACAAGGACTTCTGTTAGACGTTCTGGATCATCTGGATCAACCCGCTGTAGGCGCATCGATAATTCCTGACCGATCGCTTCACGCGACATCACAGCATCACCTGCATCCAGTGTGAGTAGCTCATCCAACAAAGCCGGCATCTCAATCAGCCGCTCAGTAACCCATGATGATCGATCGAGAATATCGAGCATCCGTTCACGGGTCGCTGGATTTTCAGATAACAGCGACAAATACACGCTTCTTCGAGTACAGGTCGAAATAAACCGGAGCATCCGCTCTGTCACATCGATTGGATAATTGCTTAATTCAGGGCCTAACTGTCCCAACAACGTCGTCAGTCGAGATCGCGCAATCGCCTCAAGACGATCACACACTGGATCGTCAAGAAATGCGTCCAAACGCTCTTGTACATCGTCTTTGACCAGGGCTTGCGTCGCATCCTGTGATTTCTCAACCCGCATGAAAGATGCAAATGACTCATGCACCCGGTCAGTCACCTCTTGACGTTTCTGCTCAAAATCGTCAGCTGACTCAAAGCCCATGACGGCAGCCAAACGACCACAATCTGATGGCAGCTCCTGAGTTTGCTGATCATTCTCAGCCTGAATCACGTGTTCAACGTAGCGAAGCCACAAATAATCTTCTTTGAGCTGTAAACCATCCTGCTCACTGATGATGGCCTCTGTGATCAGCGTTGAAAGGGCATCTAAAAATCCTGTGACTTGGAGACTTGGAATCTGGCCTCCGCGCAACAACTGCATCGCTTGAATAATAAACTCGATTTCACGGATCCCGCCGCGTCCGACTTTAACGTTCTTATCTCGACCATTACGACGGACTTCTGCCTCAATTTTCGATTTGAGATCACGAATCGATTCAAACACGCCAAAGTCGAGATATTTCCGATACATAAATGGCTTCAGTGACTTCAAAAGCGCATCACCCAGTGCAATATCACCAGCGACAGGACGCGCCTTTAATAGCGCAAATCGCTCCCATTCCCGGCCATGCACTTCGTAATAGTCTTCACAGGCAACGACTGGAATTGCGAGTTGTCCTGCAGAACCCCAAGGCCTTAAACGCTGATCAACTCGTTCAACAAATCCATCAACTGTCTGCGCATCCAGTGATTTCGCAAGCTGCTGTGTCAGACGCGTGAAATAGTCACTGTGATCGCGTACGCGAGGCCCTGACGTCTCACCGTCTTCGGCGAAAACGCAAAAGATGTCGATATCAGAGGAGAGATTCAGCTCGCGCCCCCCTAATTTACCCATACCTAAAATGGTAAAGGCCGGATTTGATGGGGTGCCAAAGGCCTGCTCGAGGATTGTTCGATGATGCGAGAGGCTCGCATCAAGCGCTGACTCGGCCATTTGCGTTGTAACTCGAACGGTATCCTCAAAGGAGTCTGTTCCGTTCAATAACCGATAAATCAGACCTGCTTGAGTTTGGTTTCTTAGTAATCGAGCTTCACGATCAAAATCATGCGTGTTGAGCGTGACGAGCTGTTGCCAAGAGTTCTGAATTTCAGCCTGGTCTGGTGGAGTTTTGCCGGCAGAACTCAGCCAAGCCTGTTCAGGATCAAACTTCTCAACCCAACGTTTTAAAAACTGTGAGTACTCAACTGGCTGCATTCATTGACTCCAGAGATTGTGCAATCATCCAGCGAGCAAGTCCTGTTGGAAGCTCCCCACGTCGCAAGCTATCGCGGTAAATAGAAATTGCCTGCTGATCACCGATTGATTCCAACGCCCGAACAGCCTCATCTGGTGCGGGTCCAGATAAAGGATCCAACGCTCGGCTCAGCCAGTGTAGCCACTGCTCACGCGTAACAGGTATTGGCTCTGCCATCGGGTCAGCTTCGCGGATCAATCGATCGCCTCGTTCCGCTTTTGAGATAACTCCCATGAACGCGGGTAATCGATCAGCTAACTCACACCCAAGCCTTATCAATTGACCGATATCACCCGAGAGCAATTCGAGCTCCAATTCCGACACTTGAGACTCACGACCATCCACTTGAACAGAACCAAGATCTAAGGACACCATCACATCACAATTGTCTTCTGTAACATGCCAGTCAGTGCGCTCAAAGGCATTTTGAAAAACCACTTCCAGTGACCGCTCTCGTATCACCGAAACAACTGATCCGGGCAGATCTAAGCGCTCAAGAAGGGCGTAATCCAAATTCGGCGTATCGATCGGAAAATTCCACTCACGCCGCTGTGACAAACCACCTTCATCTGGCTCCCTGATCTTCACGGTCATCTCATGCGACGTCTTAACAGAACGCGTTCGAATCGCAACGCCTGATCGATGCAGTAACCCGGCACTATCAAAGTATGTGTTTTGTAAGAGCTGTGTCTTACTTGCAATCTCTCGACCTAAAACCGAATTCAGCACGTTAGAAACCTTGGATGGGTCGCAATCCCGTAATCCTAATTTGAGCTCAAGTTCAATCGTGTCTGGAGTTGATGCCCGATTCATCGCACAATTCCCTGTGAGAAGAGGAGTTTAACCATTCAAACGCAACCCTTAGTTGCCTGGCTTCGAGAAGCCGGCCCCTATATTGAGCAGTTTAGAGGCAAAACGTTTGTCGTTTTGCTATCAGATTCTGACCAGACCGAATCCTCTGTGAGCCGTTTGGTGGAAGACTTGGTCCTGCTCAACGCGTTGGGCGTACATCTTGTTCTCATACAGAGTACACGGCATGCCATCGACTCGTACATCAGTGAACAAGGATTACAAAGCGCCTATCACGGTCACCGCCGGATCACCGACCAATCCCTTCTCAGCCGCATTATCGATCTCGTTAGCCAGAATCGACTCACGTTTCGTGGTCTTTTCATGCGAGCTCAACACCGAAACCGTGGCAAATCATCATTGATCTCTGGCAACTTTGTGTCTGCCAAACCGCTTGGCATTCATGAAGGTGTGAACCATCAATTCACGGGGTCGGTGAGACGCATCGATGCCTCAGGTATTCGCCAACAATTAGAAATCGGATCTGTTGTGTATCTCGATCATCTTGCACATTCACCAGCGGGCGAGCTCTACAATCTTGCGAGCGAAGAGGTCGCGGCCGAAACAGCTGTTGCTCTCAATGCAGACAAGCTGATTTTGATGGGTGAAACACCGCACTGTATCGACACGGAAGGTGAGCGTATCTCAGAACTGGCGCTCGCTTTGGTTGGAACAACCCGTTCACATCAAAATGCCGAAATGCAACGTCGACTCGATGCGGCAGAGCGTGCTGTGAGAGGAGGCGTTGGTCGTTGTCATTTGCTTGGTGCGGGGATCGATGGAGCAATCCTAACAGAGCTCATGACCACCGATGGCACAGGTACACTCATCGCGTCACAGCCTGCAGCACCTGTGCGGCAAGCTCGCGTTGACGATCTACCCGGACTGATTCATTTACTCGCTCCAATGGAAGAGCGGGGTGCTTTGGTTCAGAGGTCTCGCGACAAGCTAGAGGCCGAGATCAACCACTTCTTTGTGATCGAGCAAGATGGTCGTATCTTGGGATCGGCAGCGCTTTATCCGTTGGATTCCGGAGCTGCTGAGCTGGCTGCCCTAGCCGTTGATCATGCAACAACTGAACAGTCTATCGGCACCAAATTACTCAAACATATTGAAGACCAAGCGCGCGCGCTGTCGATTCAAAATCTCTTCGTATTAACAACACAAGCAAGCGACTGGTTTAAAGAGCGCGGTTTTGTGATGTCGTCTGTTGAAGCCTTACCGGAAAATCGGCAGGCTTTATATAATTACCAGCGAAATTCGCTGATCCTGAAAAAAGAACTATAGGACCCACTATGACCGACAAACGTCGCCCTTATTCGTCCGTCATCGTCGATGGACTTGCACAAACTCCCTCACGCGCCATGTTGCGTGCAGTGGGATTTGGTGATGAAGATTTCAAAAAACCGCAGATTGGCATTGCAAGCACTTGGAGCATGGTGACTCCCTGTAACATGCATATCAATGAACTTGCCGATCATGCTGAAGCTGGTGCCAATGCTGCCGGCGCAAAAGCAGTCGTGTTTAACACCATCACGGTGAGTGACGGCATCAGTATGGGAACACCGGGGATGCGTTACTCGTTGGTCAGCCGCGAAGTGATTTGCGATTCCATAGAAACTGTTGTCGCCGGCCAAGGATTCGATGGTGTCGTGACGATCGGTGGTTGTGACAAAAATATGCCTGCGTGCGTCATGGCGATGCTTCGCCTGAACCGCCCATCAGTGTTTGTATATGGCGGTACCATCAAACCAGGCGCAGAACGTCGAGACATCGTGTCTGTATTCGAAGCTGTCGGACAACGTGCAGCTGGAACGATTGATGACTCCCAGTTAATAGCCGTGGAAAAAACAGCCATCCCAGGACCTGGCTCTTGTGGCGGTATGTACACCGCAAACACCATGGCGAGCGCGATTGAAGCGCTTGGACTATCGCTTCCGAATTCCTCTGCTCAAGAGGCCGTATCAGGCGATAAAAAAGAAGACTGTGAACGTGCAGGTGCAGCTGTCATGCGCATGATCGAGATGGATCTCAAGCCATCCGATATTGTCAGCAAGAAATCATTTGAAAATGCGATCACTGTAGTTATTGCACTTGGTGGCTCAACCAATGCGGTTCTTCACTTGCTAGCCATGGCGCAATGTGCTGGCATCGATGTGACTCTGGATGACTTCACAACGATCGGTCAACGCGTACCAGTGTTGGCGGACGTCAAACCATCTGGCCGTTACTTGATGAGTGAATTGATCGAAATCGGCGGCATTCAGCCTCTCATGAAAATGTTGCTGGATCGCGGCCTACTGCATGGCGACGTGATGACCTGTACTGGTAAAACGATGGCAGAAAATCTGGCCAACGTGCAGCCATATCCTGAATCGCAGGACATTGTTCGCGCATTCGATAACCCAGTGAAAAAAGACAGCCACCTCAGAATTCTTTACGGCAATCTTGCCCCTGAAGGTGCTGTTGCGAAGATTTCTGGAAAAGAAGGCCTCTCGTTCACAGGAACGGCGCGTTGCTTCAATTCAGAAGAAGAGGCATTAAACGCGATCCTTGATGGAAAAATTGAAAAAGGCTCGGTAATCGTTATTCGATATGAAGGCCCGAAAGGCGGTCCAGGTATGCGTGAAATGCTCTCACCAACCAGTGCCATCATGGGTGCAGGCCTTGGTAAAGACGTCGCACTAATCACTGATGGCCGCTTCTCCGGTGGGTCTCATGGATTTGTGATTGGTCACGTCACACCTGAGGCTGCAGTTGGTGGTCCAATCGGACTTCTCGAAGACGGCGACACCATCACCATCGATGCTGAAACAAACGCATTAACAGTGGATGTTGATGATTCAGAACTCGCTCGTCGAAAAGCATCCTGGACTATGGAAAAAGAAACACCAAACCGTGGCGTCCTCGCAAAGTACGCGCGCTTGGTATCGTCGGCCAGCCTCGGAGCTGTGACTGACGGAGACTAATCTGTACTAAATCCGGTCCCAGATCTCGTAACTGTGGGCCGGTGATGCATCATCGCCGACATGATCGTCGACTGATGTTCGCGTAAATTTCTCTTGATCAGGTGCTTCAAAAAATGCGTCCCCGTCTGGTGACGCATGCACCTGGGTCACATACATC
>RGHP01000007.1 GCA_010024125.1 Gammaproteobacteria bacterium
CCGCTAAAGAGCCCTCTGGAGTCACAGCCCCTGCCGGTCACCAAGTCAAATCACCGATGGTTGGCACCTTCTACCGTTCGCCTTCACCGGATGCAGCCGCATTTATCGAAGTCGGTAGCGAAGTCAAACAGGGTGACACACTCTGCATCGTCGAAGCCATGAAAATGATGAATCAAATTGAAGCCGATGCATCTGGCAAAGTCCTCGCGATTCTTGTTGATGACGGCGATGCCGTCGAGTTCGACCAGCCCTTGGTTGTGATTGGATAATTCGATGTTTGAAAAAATCGTCATCGCCAACCGCGGAGAAATTGCACTCCGCATTTTAAGAGCGTGCCGCCAGCTTGGCATTCGCACCGTCGCTGTGCACTCGGTATGCGACAGAGATTTAAAACACGTCAAACTCGCTGACGAGACCGTATGTATTGGTCCTAATCCATCCAATCAAAGTTACCTAAACGTCCCTGCAATCATTGCAGCAGCCGAGGTCACTGACGCACAAGCAATCCATCCCGGTTATGGATTTTTGGCGGAAAATGCGGACTTTGCTGAGCGAGTTGAGCAATCAGGATTCACCTTCATTGGTCCATCGGCAGCGACAATCCGATTGATGGGAAATAAAGTTGCTGCAATTGAAGCAATGCAAGCAGCGAATGTACCCACAGTGCCAGGCTCAAACGGCCCACTGGGTGATGACGACGCGAAAAACCTGAAAATCGCAAAAGAGATCGGTTTCCCAGTCATCGTCAAGGCGGCAGCAGGCGGTGGTGGTCGCGGCATGCGGGTTGTACACACTGAATCCAATCTTCTTAGTTCGATCCAGATTACGCAGTCTGAAGCGAAAGCAGCTTTCGGTGACGCGACGGTCTATCTTGAAAAGTTTCTCGAAAAACCGCGTCATGTCGAAGTTCAAGTATTAGCGGATAAACATGGTAACGCGATCCATCTTTACGACCGCGACTGCTCACTTCAACGCCGTCACCAAAAAGTGCTGGAAGAAGCACCAGCGCCTGGCGTCGATCCAGAAGCACGTGCACAGGTTCTCGAAGCCTGTGTCACGGCGTGTAAAAACATGGGTTATGTCGGCGCCGGTACATTTGAATTTTTGTATGAAGACGGTCGTTTCTACTTCATTGAAATGAACACGCGCGTTCAGGTCGAGCACCCTGTGAGCGAAATGGTGACGGGAATCGACATCATCCGTGAACAGATTTCAGTTGCTGCTGGCAATCCATTATCGGTCACACAAGACCAAATCAAACTGAATGGACATGCGATCGAGTGCCGTATCAACGCAGAAAACCCAAATACGTTCCTGCCAAGTCCTGGGTTAATTTCTCGATATCATCCTCCCGGCGGACCAGGGGTTCGTGTCGACTCACATATCTACTCAGGTTACGCAGTCCCTCCCCACTACGATTCAATGATTGCCAAATTCATCACGCATGGGGCGACACGAGAGGAAGCGTTAAAACGCATGGAAATTGCGCTCTCTGAATCATTAATTGACGGTATTCAAACCAACATTCCACTGCAACGCGACATTGTGACTGACGCGACATTCTTAAGTGGTCCAGTCAGCATTCATTATCTTGAGAAAAAATTAGGCCTGTCATGACCGAATTTCGGCAGCTCACTGTTCTGGCCGCCGGCAACCAAGTCGAGCTCCTTGAGGAGCTCTTATTTTTAGCAGACGCTCAAGCAGTCACACTCGTCGATGATGGCGACGCACCGATTTTCGAACCACCTGTTGGAAGCCATCCAGTATGGCCACAAACCCAAGTTCAAGCATTGTTCTATGACGTTCGGCCTGACTCTGAAATCCTTGGTGATCTTGCAACCTACTTCCAGCGCGCAAACTTACTGATTGAGTTGCCAAAAGAGTTGACACCTCTTCCAGATCAAGACTGGGTCAGAGCATCACTTGATCAATTTCAACCGATTAAGATTGGTGGATTCTGGGTTAAGCCATCATGGAATGAAGACCCAATTCCCCCAAACCTGACAGTCCTGAACTTAGACCCCGGCCTCGCGTTTGGAACCGGCATGCACCCAACCACGCAGCTTTGCCTCGAATGGCTCAGTGCTAATGATCTCTCAGGTCAAACGGTCATGGACTTCGGTTGCGGATCTGGAATCTTGGGAGTTGCTGCAGGCTGCCTTGGTGCGAGCCAAGTCACTGGACTTGATATTGACCCGCAAGCACTCCTCGCAACGGAACATAATGCGAGTTTGAATGACTTGGTGGTAGAAACACTGCTACCCGATCAGACACCGAGTTGCACCTTTGATGTTGTTGTCGCCAATATTTTGGCGAATCCATTAATTGACCTTGCGGACACACTCAATAACCTCACACAACCCGGCGGAAAAATCATCATGGCCGGTCTACTCGACGAGCAGGCGGACCATGTCAGAGCTGCCTACCCAAACATCCACTTTGATTCTGATGTGTCCAAAGAAGGATGGACCCGTCTATCTGGAACTAAAGCCGAGTAATCACTTTGCGTATCGGCTCACATCAATTTGACAATCCTGTTTGGCTAGCGCCGATGGCTGGCGTCACCGACCGTCCCGTTCGTGTTTTGTGCCGAACGCTCGGAGCTGGCATGGCGATTTCTGAAATGATTCATTCGGACACAAGCCTCTGGGATACCAAAAAGAGTGATCGGCGGCTTGATATTCGAGACGAGCCAGGTCCGATCAGCGTTCAGATCGCAGGCTACGATCCTCAGATGATGGCCAAAGCTGCTCGCGCAAATGAAGAACGCGGAGCAGATATCATCGATATCAACCTGGGCTGTCCTGCCAAAAAAGTACTCAAAAAAGCTGCTGGCTCCGCATTAATGCGTGACGAAGCTCTCTGTGCGGAGATTTTTCGCCAAGTGGTCAGTGCAGTACAAATCCCTGTTACCGTCAAAATGAGAACCGGCTGGGATCACCTATCAAAAAATGGTCCCGTCATCGCTAAAATGGCCGAAGCCCTTGGTCTTCAGGCAGTCACGATGCACGGCAGAACACGTTGCGATATGTACAAGGGTGATGCTGAATACGACACCATTCAACGCACACGTGAAGCGATTCAAATCCCATTAATCGCCAATGGCGACATTACTTCAACCGAGAAAGCACGCGAAGTGTTATCAACCACTGGTGCCGATGCTGTGATGATCGGCCGCGGAACCCAGGGCGATCCCTGGCTACCGGGGATCATTGCAGCTGAACTCGATGGTCGATCATTATCTCGACCTGGTGTCGAGGTCCAAATTGCAACCATGGCCGAACTCATTCGAGAGATTCAATTGTTCTACGGCGAATACACCGGCGTCAAAATGGCACGGAAGCACATGCAATGGTTTTTAAAACGATTTGCAAATGGAGCCCAAGCATGGTCACAATTGCATTCTATTGTTGATCCAGACGTTCAGTATCAGCAATTTAAAGAATTAATAGACGGAGGAGGACTCCGCGATGGGATTGAAGGAACTGGTTAGAAAGCATATTGACCAGTATTTCGAGGAGCTCGATGGCGAGATTCCACAAGACCTATACGACCTAGTGGTCGGTCAAGTGGAGCATGCCTTGCTTGAAGCGGCTCTTCACCAAAGCAACAACAATCAATCGAAAGCAGCTGAGATGCTTGGCATTAGTCGGGGAACTTTACGTACCCGCATGAAACTGTTCGGTTTACTCTCCTAGACTGCTCAAGAGACTGGTATACTTGCCGCCTTTTTTCAGGGAGGTTCTAAAAGGATGCCAGCCACCGATTCGATTCAGGTGCGTCGAGCACTTCTCAGTGTTTCAGACAAAACAAACTTATTGGACTTTGCCCAAGGTCTTCACGATCTTGGTGTTCAGTTGGTATCCACTGGCGGTACATTTCGTGCGCTTCAAGACGCAGGCTTACCGGCAGTCGAAGTGTCCTCTGTGACTGAATTTCCTGAAATGATGGATGGCCGCGTCAAAACGCTGCATCCAAAAATTCATGGTGGAATACTTGGGCGTCGCGACCAAGATCAGGCTGTGATGGCGGAGCATGGAATCGAAGCAATCGACCTTGTTTGCGTGAACCTCTATCCATTCAAAGAAACGATCGCGAATCCTGATAAAACTCACGAAGACGCGATTGAAAATATTGATATCGGTGGCCCAGCAATGGTGCGTTCAGCTGCCAAGAATCATCAATTCGTCGGGATTGTCACTTCGCCGCTTCAATATCAAACGGTGTTATCTGAACTCCAAACAGGCGGCCTCTCATTTGAGACTCGAAAGCAACTCGCTAAAGCTGCCTTCCAGCATACTGCTGAGTATGACGGAGCAATTGCCAATTATTTGGGACGCGACAATGAAGCGGCCCAATATCCAGAAAAGCTATTCATGCACTTCGAGCGCGACTCAGTCTTGCGTTACGGAGAAAACCCACACCAGTCGGCTGCGTTTTATCGCGACCCGAGCGTCAGCGGGTCTTCTGTAGGCACATCACAACAGCTTGCTGGTAAAGCGCTATCCTTTAACAACATCGCGGACACAGATGCGGCTCTTGAATGTGTGCGCCAATTTGAGGCACCCGCATGCGTGATTGTAAAGCATGCAAACCCATGCGGCGTCGCAGTCGAAGGATCAATTCTTGAAGCCTATGAAAAAGCATTTGAGACAGATCCAACCAGTGCATTTGGTGGAATTATCGCTTTCAACCGCTCACTCGATGCAAAAACAGCGGATCGTATTCTAGAACGCCAATTCGTGGAGGTGATTATCGCCCCGGGCGTTGAACCGGGCGTTGTCGAACTCTTTGAGAAAAAGCCATCTGTTCGCTTACTCACAGTTGGCTCACTCGAACAAACCCCAGCGCAGTCCGATTATCGTCGCGTTCAAGGTGGACTTCTGATTCAAGATACCGATACAGGATCGAGAATCGAATCGGAGCTCACGTGTGTCACAGACACCAAACCAACGGCACCACAAATGGCTGATCTTTTGTTTGCATGGAAAGTCGCGAAGTTTGTGAAATCCAATGCGATTATCTATGCAAAAAATAACCAAACGATTGGTGTCGGCGCGGGTCAGATGAGCCGTGTGTATTCGGCGCGAATTGCAGCGATTAAGGCACAGGATGCTAATCTGGAAGTCGCAGGTAGTGTGATGGCATCAGATGCATTTTTCCCGTTTAGAGATGGCATTGATGCGGCAGCAGAAGCCGGGATTGCAGCAGTGATTCAGCCCGGCGGATCGATTCGTGATGACGAGGTGATCACGGCTGCCAATGAACATGGTATTGCAATGGTCTTCACCGGAATGCGTCACTTCCGACATTAAGGATTGATAATGAAAGTTCTTGTTATTGGCGGCGGTGGCCGCGAACACGCTCTTGCTTGGAAACTCGCGCAATCTCCTCGAGTAACCGAAGTTTTTGTCGCTCCTGGTAATGCGGGCACTGCTCTTGAAGCCAATGTCACAAATGTTGATCTGTCTGTGTCCGACTTAGATGGTCTGGTTGCGTTCGCAGAAAACAACGCGATTGACTACACCGTTGTCGGTCCTGAAGCTCCTCTTGTGGATGGCGTTGTCGATCGATTTGAAGCAAAAGGTCTTCGTTGCTTCGGCCCACGTGCTGATTGCGCGCAACTCGAGGGTTCCAAGGCGTTCACCAAAGAGTTCTTAAAACGCCACAATATCCCAACAGCAGCCTATGGCACCTTTACCGATGTCGAACAAGCGCTAGCATATCTCGATGAAGTCGGCGCCCCGATTGTGGTAAAAGCCGACGGCTTGGCAGCAGGGAAAGGCGTGATCCTCGCAGAAACATTAGATGAAGCGAAATCTGCCGTAAAAGACATGCTGCAAGGCAATCAGTTCGGCGATGCAGGCAGCCGGGTCGTGATTGAAGAATTCTTAACCGGTGAAGAAGCAAGCTTCATTGTGATGGTTGATGGAACCGATGTCCTTCCACTTGCTTCATCACAAGATCATAAAGCAGCTTACGACGGGGATACCGGTCCAAACACTGGTGGCATGGGAGCATATTCCCCTGCCCCTGTTGTTGACCAAATGTGCCATAACCGAATTATGTCTGAAGTGATCCAACCGACAATCCATGGCCTTGCTGCAGATGGTTTGAGATATCGTGGATTCTTGTACGCCGGAATTATGGTCACAGCCGATGGCACCCCTAAAGTCCTCGAATACAACTGCCGCTTTGGCGATCCTGAAACACAACCGATTCTGTTCCGCTTGAAAAGCGATCTGCTCGATCTGATCGAAGCGGCCTGCCATGGAAGCTTAGGCGATCAAATTGCGCTATGGGATTCGCGGGCAGCATTGGGCGTTGTCATGGCGGCACCAGGTTACCCTGGCGACTATCCAAACGGAGCGGCCATTAGCCTAGGTCAGGATATTGAAGATACCAAGGTATTCCATGCGGGAACCGCGATGAGCGGAGATCAACCTGTCACCTCAGGCGGTCGAGTACTTTGCGTTACAGCACTTGGCTCAGGCGTGACAGAAGCCAAAGCCAAAGCATACGAACGCCTGAAAACCGTGCAATTTGAGGGTGCTGAGTATCGCACCGATATCGGATACCGAGCAGTCGAACGCGAGAACGCCTAATCGAGCTCCACAGGAATCGCTCCAGTCACCTGAATCCGGTGCGGGGTGATTTCTGCTCTGAGCGCATGAAAGGTAACACCCGCGCCGCGCGCCTTGATACACGCATCAGCAAATGCTCGATCCAGGGCTCGATGCGGTTTCACAAATTGGATTCCAGTATGCATCGCCATAAAAACTAAGTGGGTCTCGAGCCCGTCAACTGCCATTTCTGCCAGAAGGTTCACGTGCTGCGTCGCGCGTTCAGATGGCGCATCGGGAAATAACCCTGCACCGCTATCGTCGCATAGCGTGACTGATTTAATTTCGACATACACAGCCTGGCCGTTACGCGATAATTCAAGATCGAATCGGTGCGAACCCACCTTCGGTTCACGGCGAACACAGGTCACATCAGCAATCCAAGGTGACAAATCGGTCGAGAACAGTAATTCGTTGGCTCGTGCCGTGTTAATACATGCTACGCCCGAAGCCACCTCAACTAATTCCCAAGCGAAAGCCAATTTTCGCCCTGGTGGCTGTTTACGAAACCAAACCCGCGAGCCTTCCTCGAGTAATCCAGTCATGCGGCCTGTATTTGCACAGTGAGCCGTAATCACTCCATCATTTGTATCGATATCAGCAAAAAATCGTTTGTAGCGACTGATCAACCGCCCTTCGATGAGCGGATCCTGATACTCAATCATGAATAAACCGAGCCATTCTATCGAGCGCTTCGAGCAGTCGGTCAGCAGGTTGCGTATACGCAATCCGAATCCAGGTTGGAGGAAGGCTTTCTGAAAAATCGAGCCCCGGAGTGATCGCTACGCCGGTCTCACGAATTAACTCAGCACAAAATTGCTGACTATCGGAAGTGATACCTGAAGCATCAACAAATACATAAAAAGCACCATCAGGCTCTGCAGCGACCTGAAAACCCATTGCTTCAAGTCGGGGAATGAGAAGGTCACGGCGACTTTTCAACTCTCGCCGATGCATCTCTGCCTCATGCAACGCCTGAGGCTCGAAACAAGAAAGCGCTGCCTCTTGCGCGAACGATGGCGCACAAATAAACAAGTGTTGCGCCAATCGTTGCGTGGGTTCGAGCGCGTACTCCGGAATCACCAGCCAACCAAGCCGCCAACCGGTCATATTGAAATACTTCGAGAAACTTCCAACAACGAAATGCTGATCGGAAATGGCAAGACTACTGTCCAACGCATCATTGAATGAAAGGCTCTGATAGATCTCATCAACAATTAAATGGCGATTCGTTGTTAAGCACCATTGAATCATGCGCTCAAGCTCTGCACTTGGAACAGCCTGCCCCGTAGGATTTGCTGGATGCGCGAGCATTAAGGTGCGATCAGCTACTGTCGCCTCGATCTCAAGCGCGTCACAAGTTGGTTGAAATTGTGACGCGATATCGGTTTTGATCCAATGAACCTTGCCACCAACTGCTTCGACAAACCTTGGATTACACGGATAGGCTGGATCCGCCATCAACACAGCATCTCCCGGATTCGTCGTCGCAGCACACGCCAACAAGAGCCCCGCCGATGCCCCCACAGTGATTTGAATGCGTCGCGCTGGCACATCAAGTCCTTGCGACCGATACCAGGCGGATAGCGCGTCCCTCAATGGCTGAATTCCGCGGGCATCGGTGTATCGCGTTTTCCCAGACTGTAAGGCGCTACAAGCGCGATCAATAACTGATGAGGATGTTGGAAAATCAGGTTCTCCAACTTCGAGGTGAATGACATCAACACCCTGAGACTCAAGCTCTTCCGCTATTCTTACAACTTCCATCACATGAAAAGGTGGAATCGATTGAAGTCTTTCAGCCAATGGGCGTGGGTCAATTGGTCTCAATATGTTCTCCCGTTGAAAGAAGGTGGTACAGTCGGCTATGTTCTGATACTTTCTCGCGTCTAATTTTTATAGTGTGGAGTTTCGCCAACAATGGCAACGAATAAACAAGAATCACTCTTAGGCTACGTTGATCCGTACCAAGCATCGAAAGATGAAGAGTACATGAGTGAGGCGATGCGTGAACACTTCGTGAAGATTCTCGAGCAATGGAAGCGGAATCTGATGGAAGAAGTCGACCGTACCGTTTCCCACATGAAAGAAGAGGCAGCCAATTTTGCTGATCCGGCTGATCGCGCCACGCAGGAAGAAGAGTTCAGCCTCGAGCTTCGCACCAGAGATCGTGAACGGAAGCTAATTAAGAAAATCGACAAGACACTCGAAGCGATTGAGAACGATGATTACGGTTTTTGTGAAACCTGCGGAATCGAGATCGGCTTACGTCGTCTAGAAGCACGTCCAACCGCTACTCAGTGCGTTGACTGCAAAACACTCGACGAGCTTCGCGAAAAACAAACAGGCGCCTGATCCATTGGCCCAGTATCGAGGTCGGTTCGCACCATCTGCAACCGGCCCGTTGCATCTCGGGTCTATCTTTGCTGCTCTCGTTAGCTATATTCATGCAAAACATCATCATGGCGAATGGCTGATCCGTATTGATGATCTCGATGAAAATCGGTGCAAGGCGATCCACGCCGAATCCATTCTCGAATGTCTAGATGCTTTTGGGTTCAAATCTTCCGAAAACGTTCGATTTCAGACCCATCGTATCTCTAATTACACATGTGCGTTATCGGCACTAGAGGCAGCAGGCCGACTGTATTCATGCGATTGCTCGCGTAAATCATTACCCCGCGGCCCCTATCCAGGAAACTGCCGGCATCGAATCGGCCATGCTTTGATTGAGGAGCATGCTGTACGAATCGATACCGACGGGATCGACCTGAACATCCATGACTTGTTCACGCCAACCCAAGGAATTGGTCCGCCTGGCGACTTCGTTGTGAAAAGACGCGACGGGCTTTTCGCATATCAGCTCGCGTGCGCAATTGACGAGCACCTCGACCAGATTACGCATGTGATTCGCGGGATTGATCTGCTTCAATCAACTCCAATGCAACGATTCATTGCGAAGCATCTAGGATATAAAAGCCCAACCTACGGACACTTCCCTGTTTTGGTGGGCGCAGATGGGGCAAAGCTATCAAAGCAAACATTTGCGGCTCCAGTCGACTGGAGTCAACCCGGTCACAGTTTTTCGACTATTGCACGCTTGTTGTTACTTAACGATACGCCGAGCCACGCAGATAGCGCAGAGATTTGGCTCGAATTTTTTCTTTCGTTGGACAATTTCATCCCAATCATTACAAAGGTTTCAGAAGCGAATACCCTTTCGATATAGAAACTCGTAAACTGTCCTGAAACAGGGATACTCATGGCAACGCTACTTCTCGTTACAGACGAAGCTATTGTTCGTAAATCGATTCAAATGGGGCTTGAGCAACACGGGCATCAGGTGCTTATTGCAGAATCGCTTAAAGAAGCGATGTCGCAGGAGTCTACAGTTGATTGCGTGATCAGCGAACATCGACTTGCTGACGGGTCTGGCATTGATTTGATATCCCACTTCAAGCCCGTACCTCTGATTTTACTCGTCGGACAGGTATCCCTCCAAGCTGGCATTGTCGCCATGCGTAAAGGTGCCTTTGATTGCTTTACAAAACCAGTTGACCATCAGGATCTGCTTCGAGCGATTGAAAAAGCCTCGTCGTCGGGAGTTACCAGTACAGCCGACTCCATGATTGGGCAATGTGAGATCATGCTCAAGCTGAAGAAGCAAATACAACGAGTCGCACCACTGGATACTACAATCCTTATAGGCGGCGAGTCAGGAACGGGTAAAGAGCTTGTTGCACAGTCGATTCATCAATTGTCGTCGCGCTCTAGCAAAGAAATGATCTCCGTGAACTGTGCTGCGATCCCGGAGTCTTTGATTGAGGCTGAGCTTTTCGGTCATGTCAAAGGTGCGTTTACTGGAGCAACGCAAGATAGAGCCGGCTTAATTGAATCCGCAGATGGATCCACCTTATTTCTTGATGAGATTGGTGAACTCCCATTAGAAGCACAATCAAGGCTGTTAAGGGTACTTCAAGAAGGAGAGATTCGTAGAGTGGGGAGCACAGACCGGACTTACGTCAATGTCCGACTCGTAGCAGCGACTCACCGAAACTTGCTAGAAATGGTCGCAAAAGGCCAATTTCGAGAAGATTTATATTACCGACTGAATGTCATCGAATTACGATGTCCTCCACTGAGAGAGCGTGACGGGGATATTTTACTTTTGGCAGAGAGCTTTCTTGAGCGCGTCAAACATCAGATGAATCGATCAGAACTTAAGTTCAGTGGCGATGCACGCTCAGCGATCGAGAGTCACACATGGCCTGGTAATGTCAGAGAACTCGGTAACGTCATCGAACGAGCTGTGGTTCTTTGCGAAGGCCCCCTAATCGATTACTCAGACCTAGGCCTACAGAGCGCACAAAACCAAGATCATCAATTTTCAGCTGGAGAGCAGCGATCGCCAGGGCGTGCTCAGCCCATGATGTCGCTTGAAGATTATTTTCAGCATTTTGTTTTATCTCACGAAGAACACATGAGTGAGACCGAACTTGCGAAACGCTTGGGCATTAGCCGAAAGAGTCTTTGGGAACGTAGAAACCGGCTTGGAATTCCCCGTCGCAAAGAAGACCCTTTAGATTCGTAACACATTAATGTTACTTAAAGTAACTATAGGTAACGTTTTTTCTCTCGAATACCTAATCCCTAGGTCTAAACAACTGAGCTGAGCGCCTCAGAAAGTGACTTAAATCAAGCATTTAATTCATCCCCAATAAGTTGGCACAGCATATGCAGCCTATTTAGGTGTTCGCGATAAGACCAATAAAAAAGAACAGAAACAGCGATAACAATAAGAACATAGCTGAATGAGATTACGGTTCACTGTGAGAACTGAGTTTCAGGGAGGCAGGATTGCTTCCTCGGGCCGATAACCATAATAAAGCGGAAGCTGAGGCCCTGGTTGTATGGATTGCAACTTGGAACTGAGATTGCACACTGAAAGGTAATTTTGACACGTACGAACAATAAAAATAATCAACAGCGTGCGATTAGCGAAAGGGGCGAAAGCCCCTTTTTTATTGTCTGGCTCTGGTATCATTCCCGCTTTATGCCTGTGGAGTCTTGAATTGTTTTCGGTGTTTAAAAAGAAACGTTCCCCAAGCGTTGACGTTTTCAAGGATGTCATCTCTCAGGAATACCATGGCATTAATCACCGAGACCTTTCCCACGGCAGTCTTCGCGTCATCGAAATCCTCCAACAAGCAGGCTACGAAGCCTATTTGGTCGGCGGCGGAATTCGTGATCTCTTACTTGGAAAACACCCCAAAGACTTCGACGTGGCAACCAGCGCTAAGCCAGCTGAGGTTCAAAAACTATTTCGCAAGTCACGCATCATTGGGCGACGCTTCCAAATCGTCCATGTCCGTATGGGGCCAGAAATTATCGAAGTAACAACGTTTAGAGGCTCTGCAGAAAATAGCCATCTACAACAAGCCAATGCATCAGGGATGCTTGTTCGCGATAATGTATTCGGCACTGTTGAAGACGATGCGGTTCGCCGTGACTTCACAATGAATGCCCTCTACTACGATCCTTCGAACCACGAGGTTCTGGATTTTGTCGGCGGTTATGATGATCTTGAGGACGGTATTATTCGGATTATCGGCAATCCTGAAACCCGTTATCGCGAAGATCCTGTTCGTATGCTCCGTGCCGTCCGATTTATTGGCAAGCTCGGCCTAGAGCTTGAGGAGGACACAGCAGAGCCCATCCGGCGTCTCGCTCCACTGCTAAGAGATGTCTCACCTTCTCGACTGTTTGATGAAATCTTGAAATTACTTCAGGCAGGTCACGGTCAGGCGACATTTCCCGAACTTGTTAAATACGACCTATTGCGGCCACTGTTTCCGCAAACTGAAGCCCTTCTCAATGAGTCAGACGACCTGCACTACCAACGCTTGATCGATCTCGCACTGTTGAACACAGATACGCGTTTAAATGAAGGCAAGTCGGTTACTCCAGCGTTCTTGTATGCAGCACTTCACTGGCCTCAAGTTCAGCATCGATGGGAAGAGTTGGAAGCTGAAGGACATGGACGGACGCAAGCACTTGCGATTGCATGTTCTGAGACGCTCGATTTCAATCAGCAATTTATCGCGATACCGAAGCGATTCAGCGTTACCATCCGAGAAATCTGGGAACTTCAAGTCAAGCTTGAGAAGCGACACGGTCGACGCCCAGACTCAACCCTCGAGCATCCAAGATTCCGCGCTGGCTATGACTTCCTTCTGTTACGCGAACGCTCGGGTGAAATCCCAGGCGGACTTGGAGAATGGTGGACACAATACCAAATTGCAGATGACGCACAGCGCCGTGATCTCATCGCTTCAGTGAAAGATGACTTTGATGAGCCACCAAAACGTCGCCCTCGCAGAAAATCGAAGCGCCGTGACTAACCAGGTGTTCTTGGCTCTGGGATCAAACCTCAACGATCCAGTCGCCCAAATCAAACAGGCTGTTCAATCACTAAGCCACATACTCCGTACCGTTAAGTGTGCGCACCTGTATCAGTCCAAACCCCTCGGGCCTCAGGATCAACCGGATTTCATAAATACGGTGATTTCAGGATACACAGACCTGAGTCCAAACGATTTGCTGTTCACCATCCAAAAGATCGAGACCCAACAACAGCGAGTAAAAACCAGACACTGGGGTCCAAGGACAATTGATATCGACATTTTGTTCTACGGAGACATGCGAATGGAGACTGCTGAACTCACCATTCCGCACAAAGAGCTGTTTAATCGCGCATTTGTGACGATTCCGTTGCTCGATTTAATACCCAACGGAATCACGCCAACAGGTGACCAAATCGACCGAAACCGCTACGATTCGTCGACACTGGTTCGAATCGATACATAGGAAGTATGCAGTGGCACAGATCACCCTTAATACGCTGAAAAAGCATCGCGCTGAGAATACGAAATTTAGTATGGTCACCGCCTACGATGCTTGTTTTGCAAACCTCGCCTCTGAAGCAGGTGTCGACACGATCTTAGTTGGTGATTCACTCGGCATGGTTCTCCAAGGACACCAGAGCACACTTCCTGTCACAGTCGCTGATATTGCCTATCACACGCAGTGTGTGGCGGCGGCATCTCCACATTGCCTTATCGTCGCAGATATTCCCTTTATGGCATCGGCGACCACACAAGATGCAGTGGATACCGCCAGGGAGTTGATGCAGGCAGGTGCCCATGTCGTTAAGGTCGAGGGCGGTAGCAATCTCGTCGATCTCGTGAAGCTGTATCGAGACCAAGGCGTTGCCACCTGCTGCCATCTCGGGCTGACGCCACAGTTTGTCAACCAATTTGGCGGATATCGAGTGCAAGGCAGAACCGATGAGACCGCGAAACGGCTTATCGATGCGGCTGCGGCTCTCGATGCAGCCGGAACCGACATCATTTTGCTCGAATGTGTCCCAAATCATGTCACAGACGCAATCATGAAGGTCACGACCGTGCCCGTCATCGGAATCGGCGCTGGCCCATCACCCACTGGCCAAGTACTCGTGATGCATGATCTTCTTGGAATCACGCCAGGTAAGCCTGCGCGGTTTGTGAAGAACTTTATGCATTCTTCGAATTCGATCCAAGATGCATTTCGAGCATATGATCAAGCAGTCAAGGATGGATCCTTCCCTGCTCCGGAGCATTGCTTTGAAGAGTGATCAAACGGCCAGGGTATTCAATACCGTCAGTGATCTTCGAGAATTCTTGAATGCGACGCGCGCTCAAGGCAAAACGATTGGATTTGTTCCAACAATGGGTAACCTGCACCAAGGGCACCTCGATTTAGTCAACAAGGCATCCGAGATGTCGGACGTTGTAATCGTCAGTATCTTTGTAAACCCAATGCAGTTCGGCCCACACGAAGATTTTGATGCCTATCCACGAACACTAGAGTCAGACTGTAGCGCTCTCGCAAATCACCCATGCAACGCGGTGTTTGCTCCAACAGTGCGTGAAATGTATCCCAAGGGGGTCAATACAGAAATTGATGTGCCGAGCCTATCCACAATTTTGTGCGGACACCACCGACCAGGACATTTCAAAGGTGTTGCGACCGTCGTCACGAAACTTCTGAACATCGTGCAACCGGATATCGCTGTATTTGGGAATAAAGATTACCAACAGTTACAAGTGATCAGAACCATGGTCGCTGACTTACTGATCCCTGTAACAATCGTCGGAGCAGACACAACACGAGAACCTAGTGGGCTCGCAATGAGTAGCCGAAACGCCTATCTCTCAAAGGAAGAAAGAGAGACCGCAGCGATGCTTTATTCAACGTTAAAAAACATCGGCGAAGCATTGCAGAACGACTCTCAGGTGAGCACCACACTCAAACATGAAAAAGAGCGGCTGACTTCAGCGGGGTTCGTACTCGATTATTTAGAGATCAGGGATGCGAAGGATTTATCAAAATCCTACGTTGAAGCGACTTCGGCAGTCATCTTAGTTGCTGCAAAACTTGGACAAGCACGCTTGATTGATAATCTGGTTGTTGATTTAAAACACTGATACGAAAAAGCCTCGCGAATTGCGAGGCTTTTATCGAATCTAATCAAAGGGTGAAAACACCCTTCTCACCTTAGATATCTTTCATGGTCAATTTGATACGACCACGTGCATCAACGTCGAGCACTTTAACTTTCACAACGTCACCGACTTTCATGTAGTCTTCAACGTTCTCGACGCGCTCCTCTGAAATCTGGCTGATGTGAACCAAGCCATCCTTCCCAGGAAGGATATTCACGAACGCACCGAAATCAACGATCCGCTCGACCTTCCCTTTGTAAACACCGCCAATTTCAGCTTCAGCTGTGATTGCTTCGATCATAGAAATCGCTTTTTGCGCTTTTTCTTTGGTCTCTGCATACACACGGACTAATCCGTCGTCATCAAGATCGACTGTCGCACCAGATGTTTCGCAGATGCTGCGGATAGTCGCACCACCTTTACCGATGACTTCACGAATCTTATCTGGATCAATACGGAAGCTGTACGTACGAGGTGCTGTGTCAGCAACTTCATCACGCGCGCTGTCGATCACCTTGTTCATCTCGCCAAGAATGTGCAAACGCGCTTCCTGAGCCTGAGCCAAAGCGACTCGCATGATCTCTTCAGTAATACCTTGGATCTTGATATCCATTTGCAGCGCAGTCACACCATCAGATGAACCCGCAACTTTAAAGTCCATATCACCGAGGTGATCTTCGTCACCCAAAATATCCGTTAAAACGGCATAGCCTTCATCTTCTTTGACGAGGCCCATGGCAATACCAGCAACAGGCGCACGCAAAGGAACACCTGCATCCATCAGCGCCAGTGACGCACCACACACTGATGCCATTGATGACGAACCGTTTGATTCAGTGATCTCACTCACCACACGAATCGTGTATGGGAATGTCTCTTCATCAGGGAGCATCGCGTAAACACCACGACGAGCCAAACGACCATGACCAATTTCACGACGCTTTGGCCCAGACATCATTCCAGCTTCACCAACGCAGTATGGAGGGAAGTTGTAATGCAGCATGAAGGTGTCTTTTTCGTCACCCATCAGGCCATCAACGATTTGTGCATCACGCAGTGCACCAAGAGTGGTCACGACAATTGCCTGTGTCTCGCCACGTGTAAACACAGCTGAACCGTGAGCACGCTTCAACATACCGACTTCACAGTTAATTGGACGAACGGTTTTCTGGTCACGTCCATCGATACGCGGTAGTCCTTGAATGACGCGGCTACGAACAACGTTCTTTTCAACCTTGCTGAACAATTCACCAACGGCTTCAGCGTTCTCGCCTTCTGCGCCGCCAAGAGCTGCAATGGCGTCTGAACGAATCTCACCCAACGCGTTATAGCGAACCATCTTTTCGGAAATCTGGTACGCCTCAACGATACGTGGCTGATACTGCTCTTTGATTTGTGAAAGCAGTGCTTCATCAATCGATGGTGCTTCCCATTCCCAAGCGTCTTTACCAAACTTCTTACCGAAGTCACCGATTGCATCGATTGCAACTTGGAACTCTTTGTGAGCAAACATCACAGCGCCGAGCATCTGCTCTTCTGTTAACTCATCGGCTTCAGACTCAACCATCAAGACTGCGTCTTTAGTACCTGCAACAACCATGTCGAGGCGTGAGTCAGAGAGCTCATCGAACGATGGGTTCAACATGTATTGACCATCTTCCGAGAAACCAACACGTGCAGCGCCCAGTGGGCCATTGAATGGGATACCGGAAATCGCTAATGCAGCTGATGCACCCAGCATTGCCGCGATATCTGAATCATGTGTTTTTGAAGCTGACATGACTGTCAAAACAACCTGCACTTCGTTCATGAATCCATTTGGAAACAGTGGACGAATTGGACGGTCAATCAAACGTGATGTCAGTGTCTCTTTCTCAGTTGGACGACCTTCGCGCTTGAAGTAGCCACCAGGAATCTTACCGGCAGCGTATGTCTTTTCTTGATAGTGAACTGAGAGTGGGAAGAAATTCTGGCCGGGTTTTACATTTTTCGCCCCGACGACGGTTGCGAGAATCTGTGTCTCGCCCATTGATATTAAAACGGCACCTGTTGCCTGACGCGCGATAGCGCCTGTTTCCAGCGTGACATCCTGCCCGCCAAACTGAAATTGTACTACTTGCTTTTCCATTATTTCCTACTTCCAACGTGCCAGATCCTATCCGGCTAAAATGCAAAAACGGCCCCGAAGGGCCGTTTTCGTTTTGAACCGATTAACGGCGGAGACCAAGTTCCTTGATCAATGCTGCATAACGGCCCAGATCCTTTGACTTCAGATAGTCGAGCAACTTACGACGCTGATTGACCATCCGGATTAGACCACGACGGCTGTGGTGGTCATGAATGTTCTTTTTGAAGTGACCCTGAAGGGCTTCAATATTGGCAGTCAACAGGGCAACCTGGACTTCCGGTGAACCCGTGTCGTTCCCGCCACGGCCAAACTTTTCAACGATCTCAGCTTTCTTCTCTACTGATAAAGCCATTTTCTCTACTCCTACAATGGCATGCCCGACCTTATTGGCCAGAATCCGAACTGCCGCGCATGCCAGCAGCAGCCGGAGATAACATCCGTTTTGCAGCCATTACTCCATCAGAATCGACAGAGACCAGCCCAATAAATGGACCCCCTGCAAAATAGGCGCGCATAGTATCGCACACATCGAGCCCTTTTCCAGAAACTTTTTGCCCTTGAATCAATATCATGCATTCATTTTCGGTCAGATCGACCCGCGGAAAATGACTCAAAATCGCATCAACAGGTAACAGTGAAGAATCAATTGTTTCTGGATCACGATCTTCAAGTAATTCGAGCGCACTCCAGGGCTTTGCCTGATCGAGCGAGAAACCGCCGGATAGATCTCTCCGCAAGCGACTCAAATGCGCGACCGTTCCCAGTGCTTCACCAATCGACTCGGCAAGGCTTCGAATGTATGTCCCTTTGGAACATCGAACACAGATATCGATCCAACCCGCAGAATCAAATTCCAAAAGCTCATTACTAAAGACCTGTATCGGACGAGGTGACCTTTCGATTTCCTGTCCCTGGCGGGCCAATTTATAGAGCGGCTGGCCCTGATATTTCAGTGCCGATACCATCGGAGGGACCTGCATCATCGGCCCCGTCAAAGATCCTAATACAGCCAAAATATTCGATTCGGTCAATTCAGGAATGGGTTTAACAAGAACCACATTGCCATCTGCATCAAGGGTATCTGTGGCAGAACCTAATTGGACACGGGCCAGATAGCCTTTGTCTGCATCAAGACCGTACTGACTGAATTTTGCAGCCTCTCCAAACACCACCGGCAAAACACCAGTGGCCATCGGGTCTAAAGCACCTGTGTGACCAACCTTTTTTGCATTCGACCATCGCTTGAGACGACTCACAACACCATTGGACGTGAGGCCTTGGGGCTTATCCACAATGAGGATCCCGTTAAGCTCGCGACCCTTGTTGCGCTTACCCATCAGTCGTGTTGATCACTCTTGAGTGCTTGATGAATGAGTTCATTAATTCGCGCGCCGCGCTTTAACGAATCATCGTAATGGAATCGTAAATGTGGGACTTTGCGAACTTTCAGCCCCCGACCAAGCTCCATGCGCAGAAATGTCGCTGCTTCATTGAGGATCGTCAGACTCTCAACGATCTTTTCGTCAGAATCCTCAGGGACCAACACCGTGACATTCACATCGGCGTATGACAGGTCTTTGGATAGATCCACAAAGTTGACAGTGACCATGCCCACACGCGGATCTTTTAATTCACGTTGAATGAGCAGAGCAAGATCGCGCTTGATCTGCTCACCCAACCGCTGTGTGCGACTAAATTCCGCCGGCATTAGATCTTCCGTGCAACCTCGCGAACATCGAATACTTCGATTTTGTCGCCAGGCTTCACATCCGTGTAGTTCTTCACGCCGATACCGCACTCGGTACCATTACGCACTTCGTTAACGTCGTCTTTAAATCGACGGAGAGACTCAAGCTCACCCTCGTAAATCACAACGTTATCGCGCAATACACGGATTTTCTTGTTCCGATACACAATGCCTTCAACCACCATACAGCCAGCAATTTGGCCGAATTTTGGTGAATTAAAGACATCACGAACCTCTGCCACACCCACAATTTCCTCACGGAGCTCAGGTGCAAGAAGACCAGACATCGCGGCTTTCACGTCGTCGACAATGTCATAAATCACACTGTAATAACGAAGTTCAATGCCATCACGCTCGATGACCTGACGAGCACCAGCATCAGCACGTACGTTGAAGCCAAGAATGATTGCTCCAGCAGACGATGCAAGCGTTGCATCTGATTCAGTGATCCCACCAACACCCTGAGCGATCAAGTTCACCCGGACTTCATCTGTCGCGAGCTTTAGCAGTGCAGATGACAATGCTTCAAGCGTGCCTCGCACATCAGTTTTCAGAACAATGTTGAGGTTGGATACTTCACCAGCTTCCATGTTGGCAAACATTTGATCGAGCTTTTGAGCCTGCTGACGCTTATGTTCAGCATCACGAGTTCGTTCTGAACGGAATTCGGCGACTTCACGAGCCTTCCGCTCGCTCTCAAGCACCATGAGTTCATCACCCGCATCTGGCGTGCCAGACAAACCGAGGATCTCAACTGGAATCGATGGGCCTGCCTGCTTAATTTGCTTTCCGTTCTCATCAACCAATGCACGGACCTTACCAACCTGCTCACCAGCAAGAATGGCATCGCCAACTTTCAGCAGACCGTTCTGGACCAGGACTGTAGCAACTGGGCCACGGCCTCTATCAAGACGTGACTCAACCACTGTGCCTCGGGCTGGACCTTCATGAACAGCCGTCAGTTCCAATAGTTCAGCTTGCAGCAACACGGCTTCGAGAAGCGCGTCGATCCCTTGGCCAGTGTGCGCACTCACCGGAATGAACTGCACATCACCACCCCAATCCTCTGGGATAACCTCACGGCTCGCTAACTCGGTTTTTACTCGATCTGGATCTGCTTCTTCCTTATCGATTTTATTCACCGCGACAACAATTGGAACACCAGCTGCGCGCGCATGCTGGACGGCTTCTTCTGTCTGCGGCATGACGCCATCGTCAGCCGCGACAACAAGAATCACCACGTCAGTTACTTGAGCACCACGAGCACGCATACTTGTGAAAGCGGCGTGGCCTGGCGTATCAATAAAGGTGATCATGCCGTTATCTGTGTCGACGTGATACGCGCCAATATGCTGCGTAATTCCACCCGCTTCTCCAGCGGCAACACGAGATTTACGGATCCGATCGAGAAGCGATGTTTTACCATGGTCAACGTGGCCCATGACTGTCACGACTGGTGCGCGCGGCGTGCGCTCGCCTTTCAGTTCTTGATAATCATCGAGTACTGATTGCTCGAGTGCGTCGTCAGCAACAACTTCAATCTTGTGGCCCATTTCTTCAACCACAAGGACGGCAGTATCTTCATCCAGCACCTGGTTGATCGTCGCCATGACACCCATCTTCATCAAGACCTTGATGAGCTCACCTGACTTCACAGCCATTTGACTTGCCAATTCAGCGACAGTCACAGGCCCCGAAATTTTCACTTCACGAATGATTGGCGCAGCCGGCTTCTCAAATTTGTGTGAAGACAATTCTTCAGCTGCCTTACCTGGCTTGCGCTTACCACGCATCTTCGGTCCACGCTCATCGTCACTCGGAACAAGCTTTCCGCGCTTATCATCACGCTTCCCAGCTGGCTTACCATGGCGACGCGGTTCATCATCATCGACAGGACGATCACGACGCACATGCGGATCTTTCTTGTGCCGACGACCGTCATCCTCTTTTGGTGGCGGAGGCGGCTCGATGACGACTGGATCAATAACTACATCTTCAACAGGTGCTGCAGCTTCTTCTGAAACTGGTGATTCTTCTGGAGCGGTTGCCGCAGCCTCAGCGGCACGCGCTGCTTCCTCAGCCTCACGACGTGCACGCTCTTCCGCCTCCTGCTCTTCGCGTAGCTTCGCTTCCTCGATTTCGCGCTGCTTTTCTGCCTCGGCAGTTAAGTCTCTATGCACATAGGTCCGCTTCTTACGCACTTCGACATTGACGGCGCCAGCGCCTGCCTTGATGGTTGAAGTCGATTTACGACGCAACGTCACTTTGGCAGGTTCTGCTGAGACTTTTGCTTGTCCTGAACGAATATGCGCGAGGAGTTTCTGTTTCTCATCATCAGTAACGACATCTTCAGGCGACGACTTATCGATCCCTGCTCCTGCCATCTGAGAGAGTAGTTGTTCAGCTGGAATGCCAACGAGTGTGGCCAGCTGTTTTACTGTAGTGTCCGACAAAACTTACTCCTGTTCGCTACTTTCTTCGGCTGATTCATCAGCGTCATCTGCGAACCATGGTTCACGCGCTTTCATGATGAGGGCAGCCGCAGCGGCTTCATCCACACCCTCGATTTCAGTCAATTCATCAACCGACAGTTCCGCTAAATCTTCCATCGTGCACACACCACGGTCTGCAAGCTGATAGGCAAGACCCGGGGTCATACCTTCCATCGTCAACAGATCATCCTGTGGCTCACGCGATTCATCGCCAGCCAATGCAGCCGTCAACAACACATCACGCGCTCGTGCTCTGAGAGTCTCTACCAGATCTTCATCGAACCCATCAATCGACAACATTTCTTCGACAGGGACATAAGCCACTTCATCAATTGATGTAAAGCCCTCCTCGACCAAGATACGAGACAGCTCGGCATCGGCATCTAGTCGTACCATAAACATATTCACGAGCTTCTCAGATTCAGCTTCTTGACGCTCAACAGCCTGTTCTTCACTCATGACATTGAGCTTCCAACCTGTCAGTTCAGATGCCAACCGCACGTTTTGACCACCACGACCGATCGCTTGGGCAAGATTGTCACCAGTCACCGCGACATCCATTGAGCGGTTATCTTCATCCATCACAATCGAAGAGACTTCTGCTGGCGCCATGGCATTAATGACGAGTTGCGCAGGATTGTCATCCCATAACACGATGTCCACCCGCTCACCATTAAGCTCATTCGAGACGGCCTGAACCCGCGCACCGCGCATACCAACGCAAGCGCCAACTGGATCAATTCGTCCATCATTGGTTTTCACAGCAATTTTAGCTCGCATCCCTGGATCACGCGCAGCGCCGCGAATCTCTATCGTTTCTTCTGCGATTTCAGGAACTTCAATTTTGAACATGACAAGATAAGCTGTGGGCCACGGCCTTCTGTACGAATCTCCTGCAGAATCGCACGAACACGATCATTCACACGGAAAATTTCACGACCAATTAAGTTTTCACGCGGTAAAAGCGCCTCAGCAACTCCACCAAGATCGACAATCACTGAATCACGCGTGACTTTTTTCACCGTACCGTTAATTAAACTCATCAAACGGCTTTCGTAATCGGCGACAACTTTTTCACGTTCAGCTTCACGCACCTTCTGAACAATCACTTGTTTCGCCGTTTGCGCTTCAATCCGACCAAAATCAACAGACTCCACTTCGATCTCGTATTCATCACCAACCTGGAGACCTGCATCAATTTCAGCAGCTTCTTCAGTGGTCAACTCGGAACCCAAAATCGCAAGATGGTCGTCTGGTACAACAACCCAGCGACGGAACGTATCGTATTCGCCAGTGGCGCGATCAATTGCAACACGAATATCGGCTTCCTCATCTTCGTAACGCTTGCGCGTCGCTGTTGCCAATGCTTGTTCGATTGCTTCGAATACAATTCCTTTCGGGATCCCCTTTTCATTTGAAAAGAGCTCAACTACGTGAAGGATTTCCTTACTTCCCATCTTTGCTTCCGCCTACTTGTGTGACATCAGTCACAACCAATTGACCTCGTTCAATGTGCTCTGCTGGGAATTCATACTCTGTATCCCCTTGTTGCAACAGCACCGCTTGATTTTCGACTCCAGCGATGACGCCCGAGTAATTTTTTCTTCCTTCAAAAGGGACCTTCAACTTGAGCTTGGCTTGATAGCCGACAAACCGGTCAAAGTGTTCGAGTTTGTACAACGCACGCTCAATCCCAGGCGACGACACCTCAAGGGTATATCGCTCGGGAAGTGGATCTTCCACGTCTAAAACACGCGACACCTGCCGACTCACAGCCTCACAATCGTCAACCGTCACCAGGCGGTCCGGATGATCAATCACCAACCGCAACGTCGACCGATTAGCTCTACCAATGATCTCAATCGCCCACAACTCAAGATCAAGTGCAGTAACACTTGGTCCGAGAAGCTCAATTAGTTGCTGCTGCTTCGGTGTCATTTCCAACCGCCAAAAATGAAAAAACCCCAAAATGGGGTTCACGGCCTGCGTATTCTCTTCTCACAGCACTTGGCGAAACGCAAATTCAGCCAAGGCCCCCTCGTAAAAAGTGGCAATAGTATGACGGAGGGGCGCTGCTAAATCAATGTCTATGCCTGCACTGTTCGATCAACCGTGCAGCGCTCACCAGCTGGGCACAACAAATTGCGCAACACCCTGTCAGATTTTTCAATCAAACCATTTGGAGCATCAGGGGTCGGATAGGGACGAAACGTCCACATCTTTGAGTCCTTCAAAAAACGAACGATGCCAACAGGAGAGCCAAGCCGAAATACCTCAAAGCTACGTCGCCCGAGTCGTTTAATTGTCAGCATGGTTTTTTCTCCTTATTTTCGTTTTTGGGATCTTTACCTTAGGCAGACCAACCGCATTTTTCAAACCAGTTTAGTCTAAGGGTATTTCGCACACGCAATAGCGTCATCAAGTCCTACCCCAAATGATCAATGATGACAGCGAGCCATAAAACGGTCGCAAGAATCAGCGCTACAAAAACTGCCGCAGATCCCATATCTTTCGCCCGCCCTGAAAGCTTATGAGGCTCATCACCGATACGATCGACAACAGCTTCGATCCCGGAATTGAGAAGCTCGACAATCACAACGAGTAACAAGGACGCGACCAGCATCGCAATCTCAACAGGATCACGACCAAGCCAAAATGCAAAAGGGATAAGCGCGCCAGTTAAAACAACTTCCTGACGAAATGCAGACTCATACTTCCAAGCAGCACGGAATCCCTTCGCGGAATATCCAGCAGCCTTGATGATTCGCGTCAAACCCTGATACCCAGGCTTCGCCATGAAACTCTCCATCCGATTTCGTGAAACCATAGGATACAGATCATTGAAGGACTTTGGGGTATCACAAGGAATTTAAAAGATGGTGCCGAAGGCCGGACTTGAACCGGCACGAGCTGCGCTCACTACCCCCTCAAGATAGCGTGTCTACCAATTCCACCACTTCGGCAAGGGACGCGCAGATTAATGATCTGCGCTTCAAAAATCAAGAAATCAGTCGACCGTTTTTGGGGCAACTGGCTCTTGTGGTGCTGAATCAGCACCCTGAACAGGCACTTCAGGCAAGCCAAACGTGCCAACTGCTTCAGCTTTTTGCTTAGCAAGCACCGCAAGCGCAAGGCTCGTGATGAAGAAGAGCGCAGCTAAGCCTGCCGTCAGTTTCACCAAGAAACTGCCCGCACCTGCTGAACCAAAGACTGTTTGCGATGCACCACCACCGAATGAAGCTCCCGCATCCGCACCTTTTCCTTGCTGAATCAAAACGAGGCCAATCACTGACGCTCCGACCAACACATGCACAATTAATAGAATCGTTTCCATTATTTCCGTTCCCACGCAGCAACAATTGCCGCAAATTTATCCGCATTCAATGACGCGCCACCAACGAGCGCCCCAGAAACACCTTCAGCTGAAAACACCTCATCAGCCGATTCCGGAGAAACACTGCCTCCGTATAAAACCAATGCATCTGTCCGCCCAAGCACATCACGAACAGTCGCATGCATCTCTTCAATATCTGCACGTGTCGCAGACAAGCCAGTACCAATCGCCCAAACAGGCTCATAGGCGATCACAATGCCGCCTAGATCAAGACCTGCCGTTAGAAGTGGTCTAATCTGTTTAGCCACCACATCGAGGGCCCGACCAGATTCACGCTCTTCTTGCGTTTCACCAACGCAAAACACTGGAAACATACCGGTTTCCAATACTGCAGCGACAGCGGGCAACAAACTTGCTGACGTTTCACCGAAGCGAGCACGTCGTTCTGAGTGGCCTAAAATCGCCATCGCACAGCCGGCATCATGCGCCATGTCCGCGTTGATGCAGCCGGTTTGAGCTCCGAATTGATCACCAATACAGTCTTGGGCTCCCAAGAGAATCGATGAGCCTTCTAAGATGTGCGCAATTGGATCAATCCATAACGCAGGTGGACAAATACCGACGCGCGTTGATGCTTGATGCTCAATATTTGCAACAGCTTCAGCCAATGCGACCGCGTCGGCCCGAGCCGTGTTCATCTTCCAGTTTCCGATAATCATCGACGTCACTTTCCTCTGGGGGCGCGTACGTTAGCCGATTGAAGCAACTTTTTCCACTGATGCTGCAATCTGCTCAGCACAAGCCTTCACTTCGCCAGCATCAATACCTTCAACCATCACGCGCACGACAGGCTCTGTACCACTCGGACGCAGTACAACCCGTCCTGAATCACCCAACTGCGATTCGACCGCACTGACTGCATCTTCCACCAACTGATGATCCAAATGATCACGGGAAATAAGAGGAACGTTAATCAGAATCTGCGGATACTTTGTCATGCCATGACGGGCTTGGCTCAATGTTTGGCCTGAGAGCAGCAGTGCATTGACCACCTGAAGCGCTGCGACCAAACCATCACCCGTCGAGGTAAGGTCAGAGCAAATAATATGACCCGATGTCTCACCACCCAGTGTCCATTGACGCTCTTCCATCGCTTCGATGACATAACGGTCACCAACTTTGGTACGCACAAACGGGACTTGCATGTCAGCGAGTGCTTTTTCGAGACCCAAGTTGGTCATCAATGTTCCGACAACACCACCATCCATTCTGCCGCGTTGATGACGTGAAGCAGCGATGACATACAAAATTTCATCGCCATCAACGAGCGCACCATTTTCATCGACCATGACCACTCGATCAGCATCACCATCGAGCGCAATACCAAGATTGGCCTGACTTGAGACCACAGCCTCAATCAACGCATCCGGTGCAGTTGAGCCAACGCCATTATTGATATTTAAACCATCTGGAGTGACGCCAATCGCTTCGACTTCAGCTCCAAGTTCTCGAAACACCTTTGGTGCCACTTGATAGGCTGCGCCGTGAGCACAATCAACAACGATCTTTAAACCGGACAGATCCGTGCCTAAACGCAAGGTATGTTTACAAAATTCGATATAGCGACCTGCTGCGTCATTCGCTCGCGATGCACGGCCCAACAATGGTCCATTTACCGTGGTTAAAGGCTCATCCAGTAGCCGCTCGATTTCATGCTCTACTGCATCAGGGAGCTTGGTTCCGTTCTCGTCAAAGAACTTAATCCCATTGTCTTCGTAGCCATTGTGGCTTGCGCTAATGACAATCCCACCAGCTGCTGAAAACGTGCGGGTTAAATAAGCGATTGCAGGTGTCGGCATTGGCCCAAGCATGACAGGATCAACCCCAGCTGCAATCAAACCCGCCTCAAGTGCTGTTTCAAACATATAGCCCGAGAGACGCGTATCTTTTCCAATAACCACTTTGGGACGACCCGCATGACTCTGGCGCACTGTCTGTCCAAAGGCCCAACCCAGCTTTAAAACAAATTCAGCAGTGATGCATCCTTCACCAAC
>RGHP01000061.1 GCA_010024125.1 Gammaproteobacteria bacterium
GCTGCTGACGGCGTTGTTCGTGTGGCAGTGAATGGCGGTCAGGGAACGCTTCTCGAAGTGAACTCTGAAACTGACTTCGTTGCGCGTGACGACAATTTCTCCGCATTTGCTGACAAAGTGATTGCAAAGGCTGCATCGACTGAGTCAACAGATGTTGCTTCTTTGATGGAAGGTGAGCTTGAAGATGCACGCTCAGCATTGGTTCAGAAGATCGGTGAGAACATCACTGTTCGTCGCGTTGCGAAAGTCAGTGCGTCGGTTGTGGGTGCGTATGTTCACTCGAATGAGAAGATTGGTGTGTTGATTGGTCTTGATGGTGGTTCGGAAGAGCTCGCGAAAGATATCGCTATGCACGTCGCTGCCGTGAATCCAATGGTTGTGAATCCAGATGATGTGGATCCAGCTGTGATCGAAAAGGAAAAAGAAATCTTTGCCGCTCAGGCAGAGAATTCAGGAAAGCCTGCTGAGATCATCGAGAAAATGATCGGTGGACGTATCCGTAAATTCCTTGCAGAGATTAGCCTTGTTGAGCAACCATTTGTGAAGAACCCAGACCAAACAGTTGGTCAGTTAGCAAAAGCTGCTGGCGCAACCGTGACAGGTATGGTTCGCTTCGAAGTGGGCGAAGGCATCGAAAAAGAAGAAGTCGATTTTGCTGAAGAAGTTATGGCTCAAGCCCGAGGCAGTAACTAATTCGGAATCGTAAAAAGGCCGCTCACGCGGCCTTTTTTTTGGAGGAAATATGGCCAAAGGTGAACGTTCAGTGCGTTATAAAAGAATTTTATTAAAACTGTCAGGTGAAGCACTCGCCGGAGACGACGGATTCGGAATCAGCCCTCAAGTGCTTGACCGAATGGCGCTCGAAATTGGTCAACTTGTGGGAATCGGTGTCCAAGTCGGTTTGGTGATTGGTGGCGGTAACTTGTTCCGAGGTGCTGAGCTGCATAAAGCCGGTCTTGATCGCGTGACAGGTGATCATATGGGGATGCTTGCGACGCTTATGAACGCGCTTGCGATGCGTGATGCGCTCGAGCGTTCATCGATTGCGAGCCATGTGATGAGTGCAATTCCGATGAGTGGCATGGTTGAGCACTACGATCGTCGTCGAGCGATGCGTTATCTTGATCAAAATGATGTTGTGATTTTTGCAGCCGGTACCGGTAATCCATTCTTCACCACAGACTCAGCAGCCTGTCTGCGTGCAATTGAAGTGGACTGCGACCTGGTGCTGAAGGCCACGAAAGTAGACGGTGTGTACGATTCTGATCCCGTGAAGAATCCAAATGCGGTAAAATACGACGTTTTAGACTATGAGACTGTGCTGGCGAAGCAGTTGGGCGTGATGGACTTAACAGCAATTTGTTTGGTTCGTGATCATGCGATGCCAGTGCGAGTTTTTAATATGAATAAACAAGGTGCGCTTGTGTCGATTATTCGTGGTGAAAACGAAGGCACCTTGATTGATGAAGGAACTGATGCGTGATCAACGACATTAAAGCAGATGCTAAATCCCGAATGGAAAAGTCACTTGAGGCCTTAGGGCACGCCTTTGCGAAAATCCGTACAGGTCGAGCCCATCCATCGATATTGGATGCAGTCCGTGTGGATTATTACGGTTCAGAAGTTCCGATCAGCCAGGTGGCTAATATCACTGTTGAAGACGCAAGAACCTTGGCTGTTACCCCTTGGGAAAAGCCAATGGTGGGCGAGGTTGAAAAGGCAATTATGAAGTCTGATCTCGGATTGAACCCTGCATCTGCAGGTGATGTGATTCGTGTTCCAATGCCTCCATTGACTGAAGAAACGCGAAAAGGCTACACCAAGCAAGCGCGCGCTGAAGCTGAGCAGGCGAAAGTCGCTGTGCGTAATATTCGCCGCGATGCATTGGCTGATGTGAAAGATCTTCTGAAAGAAAAAGAAATCACCGAAGACGACGATCGCCGCGCAGGTGATGACATTCAAAAACTGACGGATGACATGGTGAAGCGCATCGATCAGTTGTTACAGGAAAAAGAAGCTGACTTGATGGAAGTCTGAGGTTCATGACGGAGCCTCGTATTCCAGGTCATATTGCCATCATCATGGATGGCAATAATCGCTGGGCAAAACTACACGGCAAACGAAAGCTGGCAGGACACGCTGCTGGCGCGGATGCGCTACGTCGGGTTATCCGGAAATGCGTTGAACGGGGAATCCACACGCTCTCTGTGTTTGCCTTTTCAAGCGAAAATTGGAATCGGCCTAAACTCGAAGTGGATGGGTTGATGCGATTGTTTGAAAAATCGCTGAACGACGAAGTCCCTGAGCTTGTTGAAAACAAAATCGCAATTGAAGTGATTGGTGACCGATCGCGATTTTCAGATTCTTTGGTTGACGCGATGGCCCGTGCTGAAGCGGCCACTGCTCAAGGGATGCGATTGAAGCTGAATATCCTTGCGAACTATGGTGGACGCTGGGATATTGCTGACACCGCAAAGCGGTTGGCAGCTCAAGTTCAGGAAGGGACGCTTGAGTTGCAAGCGATTAATGAACAACTGTTTGAAAATAATCAGAATTTATCAGGACAGTCGAGCGTGGATCTTTTGATTCGAACCGGTGGTGAACATCGGATTTCTAATTTTTTATTATGGCAATCGGCATATGCTGAACTGGTGTTCAGTGATGTATTGTGGCCTGATTTTGACGGAGAGGCGCTGGATGCTTGTCTCCTCGAGTATGCTGGCCGAGAACGACGCTTTGGCAAGACTTCAGAGCAGGTGAGAGGCTAACCATGCTGAAAGCGCGAGTTCTGACTGCGTTGGTCATGTTACCGATTGCTCTGTTGATTTTGTTTGTACTCCCTGAAGATGCGTTCGCCATGTGTGTGGGCCTCATTGTGCTCGTTGGCGCATGGGAATGGATCCGTTTATCTGGGCTCGTGAGTCAAGTAATTACCTGGGCCTTGTTGGTTGTCTTTGCTGGTGTCTTGATTTGGTCGTATTTGCTACCGACAGTATACGTTCCGATGCTCTTAGGGATTGGGTGTATCTTCTGGATTGGCGCAGCTGCCATGGTGATGATGTATCCCAAAAGTAAAGAGCAGGTCGGTGGGAAACGCATGAAGCTCGGGTTTGGTCTATTGGTTCTCATCCCAGCCTATGTGGCGTTGTTGTATCTTCGTCGCCATGAAGCACATCTGTTACTTATCGCGCTACTCGTCACAATTATTTGGGCAGCAGATGTCGGTGCGTATTTTGTTGGTCGTCAGTTCGGTACGACAAAGCTTGCGCCAAATGTCAGTCCTGGTAAGAGTTGGGCGGGACTCATTGGCGGAATGATTGTGGCTCTAGCGGTGGGTATGCTTGGCGCTTCGATTGGTGAACCTGCTGACCATTTATTCTCTCCCATTGCTTGGTCTGTGCTGATTGGGATTGTCGCGATGACAGTATTGTTCTCGGTTCTTGGCGATCTTTTTGAAAGTCTGATCAAGCGTGAACAGGGTGTGAAAGATTCGAGTTCGCTGTTGCCGGGTCATGGCGGCGTGATGGATCGGATTGATTCATTAACAGCCGCGACACCTGTGTTTGCATTGAGTGTCTATCTCACAGGTTGGCCGTTGTTATGACGACGGGCGTCGCTTTATTTGGGGCGACAGGCTCCATTGGTGAATCAACACTGTCAGTGATTGAGGCACATCCAGAGCGATTCCATCTCGAAGTTGTGAGCGCACACAGCTCGGTCGATAAACTGGTGCGTATCATTGAACGTTTCCAGCCGAAGCATGTGATTCTGACTGATCAAACTCAAGCGAATGCATTGATGGAGAAATTGCCAAAAAGCTTCAATGGCTCGCTCGCATTTGGCGAACATTCGCTTGCCGAAGCTGCGTGTGCATCTGAAGTTGATGTTGTCATGGCTGCCATCGTCGGTGGTGCTGGTTTGGTCTCAACCTATGCAGCGGTCAGTGCGGGTAAACGCGTGTGCGTTGCCAATAAAGAAGCGCTCGTGATGGGCGGCGAACTGATGATGGCGGAAGCGGAAGCAAAAGGCGCGATGCTTCTACCGATCGATTCTGAACATAATGCAATGTTCCAGTGTCTCCCTGAAGCGTATGTGGTCGGCCAGCCGATCGCTGGATTGAAGCAGTTGGTATTGACCTGCTCAGGGGGACCATTCCGAGAGTGGAGCATTGATGCCATGGCTGCTGCCACGCCTGATCAGGCGGTTGCACATCCCAACTGGTCAATGGGCCGAAAAATCTCTGTTGATTCGGCAACGCTGATGAATAAAGGCCTTGAACTCATCGAAGCAACGCACCTTTTCAATGTGCCTGAGAGTGCGATTGATGTGGTGATTCACCCAGAGTCGACCGTGCACTCATTGGTTGAGTTTGTCGATGGATCAATGCTTGCGCAGCTTGGTAGTCCAGATATGCGGATCCCGATCGCGCATGCGTTGGGTTTTCCAGACCGATTGGATATCAATGTTGAGCGATTGAATCTCACCAAGTTATCAAAGCTTCACTTTGAAGCAGTGAATCACGAGGCGTTTCCTGCTCTAGCCCTTGCTCGCCAAGCAAGTGCCGAAGGTGGCGATCGCCCAATTATCTTAAATGCGGCCAATGAGGTTGCGGTCGATGCGTTCTTAAATGAATACATCGCATTTACTGAAATTACTGAACTTGTGTCCGATTGCTTGAATCAGATCGCTAGACAGCCTATATCCTCTATTGATGATGTGCTCTCAATTGATAGGATGAGCCGTCAGATAGCAGATGTTTGGATTAGGGAGCGCGCATGATTACGACGATTCTCGCGACCATAGTTGCCCTGGGTGTGTTGGTTACAGTGCACGAGTTTGGGCATTACTGGGTGGCAAAACGCTGTGGAGTTCGAGTGCTTCGTTTTTCTGTGGGATTCGGACGCGCGTTGTACACGTGGAAAGATCAATCAGGCACTGAGTTCTGCATCGCTGCGATTCCGCTTGGTGGATACGTCAAAATGCTTGATGGCCGTGAACAATCGATCTCAGATGATGAGCGCGCCGAGGCTTTTGATCAAAAACCTATCGGTCAGCGGTTTGCGATTGTCGCAGCTGGCCCAGGGATTAATCTGATCTTTGCGGCGCTGGTGTATGCATTGATCAGTATGATCGGCGTTCAAACTCCTGTTCCTGTTGCTGGTGAATTACCTGCTGAGACTGCGATGAAAACGCGACTTCCTGCAGAGGTGGTCTCGTTTGATGGTCGCCCGATGCAGTCGTGGGAACGTATTTCGATTGCAATGGTTGATGTGATTGGTGATCAAAAGACAGTCCAGATCGGTCTACGTCCGTTGGATTCAAGTATTGTGAATACGGTCACGATGCCTGTACCGGATGGCCTAATTACTGATGAGAGCCCGCTTGTCTCGTTTGGTGTGCGCCCGTGGTCTCCACCGATTGAAGCCGAACTGGCTCGTGTGATCCCAGGTGGGGCTGGTGAAGCGGCTGGTCTGTTGGTTGGTGACCTTGTGACCGCAGTGAACGGACAGCCTGTTGCAGATTGGGCTGAATTTGTAACCGCCATCAAAGTGGCCTACGGACTTTCAACAGATGTGACGGTCGAAAGAGCGGGCCTGACTCAGACAATTACCGTTGTTCCCGAGACACGTGAAGGCCCAGATGGTCCGTATGGATTCTTGGGCGTTGCTCCTGTTGTCAAACCACTGCCGCCGGAACTCATTCGGACAGTCCAAGAAAATCCGATCAAGGCACTCTGGGTTGGCGTTGAACGAACGATTGAGATGAGTTGGCTGACAGTTGAGTCAATCGGAAAAATGATCACAGGCGCCTTATCTCCTGAGAACTTGAGCGGTCCGTTGACCATTGCTAGAGTGGCTGGAGACTCTGCAAGTTCAGGCTGGTACGCCTATTTAAGCTTTATTGCCTATCTCAGTGTGAGCTTGGGTGTTTTGAATCTACTGCCAATTCCTGTGCTTGATGGCGGGCATCTGGTATTTTTCGCGGTGGAATGGCTGCGAGGTAAACCAGTCCCTGAGCAGGTTCAGATGCAAGGCATCCGGATCGGCATGGCGTTGCTGATGGGTCTGATGTTTTTTGCCTTTTATAATGATTTGATGCGGTTGTAGGCCGTCGAACCAGGAAGTTCATACATGCGTTGTACTTTACCGCTGAGCGCGATCGCGCTTGCACTTGCGATTTCAGCTCAGGCTGCAGAGCCATTTCAGGCGTCTGATATTCGAATTGATGGTCTGAAGCGTGTGTCATCTGGTTCCGTGTTCGATGCACTCACCATCCAACCAGGTGATCGAGTGACAGATGCGGATATTTCGTTAGCCACTCGTGCATTATTTGAGACGGGGTTTTTTGATCAGGTTGAAGTGCGCGCCGATGGCGACGTGCTGGTGATTGAAGTGACCGAGCGTCCTGCGGTATCGCGTATCGATATCGAGGGCAACCAGGCAATTAAGACAGAAGATCTGCTTGATAGTTTGCGTCGAGCAGGGATTGTTGAGGGCGACGTATTAAAGCGCGCGACGCTCGATCAGCTCGAGCAAGCGATTCAGCGTCAATACACGAGCCGTGGTCGCTATGACGCCACAGTCAGCTCTGAAATTATCGAGCAAGACCGGAATCGAGTTGGGTTGAAGATTTCGATTTTTGAAGGCTCTGTCGCAACCATTTCTCGTATCGCCATCGTGGGTAACGAAGCTTTTGATGATGATACGCTGCTTGGAGAGATGTCACTCACAGAGGCTGGTTTATTTACCTGGTTCTCTGGATCAAACAATTACGAAACCGAAAAGCTCAACGCTGATGTTGAAGCAATTCGGTCGTATTACTTAAATCGTGGTTATGTCAACGTTGAAGTGTCAGAACCACAGGTTGAATTGTCTGAAAATCTTGAAGATGTCTTTATCACGATCACGGTCAATGAAGGCAAAGAGTTCCGTGTTGGTTCTGTGAATGTTGGCGGTGATCAACCGATCGATTTGTCATCGGCTGTTGAAGAGATGACTCTGCAAACAGGCGAGATTTTCAGCCGCCGTTTGGTCAATGAAGCGGTCAGCACCATGAGCAAGAAGCTCGGTGATGCCGGTTATGCGCGCGCTCAGGTGCGTGCAGTCCCTGAAATTAACGATGAGAAACAAACCGTGGATGTGACCTTGGTTGTCACACCAGGACCTCTAGTTTATGTGCGTCGTGTTGAATTCCGAGGCAACACAGATACATCGGATGTGGTGCTTCGTCGTGAAATCCCGCAGCTTGAGGCATCTGTGAGTTCTGCAGCTGCGATTGAGAAAGGAAAGATCAATCTCCAGCGATTAGGTTTCTTTAGTCTCGTTCGTGTGTCGACGCGTCCGGTCCCAGATCAGCCAGATCAGGTTGATGTGGTATATGAAGTCAAAGAACAGGCGTCTGGATCATTGTCTGCAAGTGTTGGCTTCAGTCAGGGTGAGGGTGTGTTACTCGGTGCAGCCGTCAGTCAGAAGAACTTTTTGGGATCGGGTAATGCATTGTCATTCAGTCTGCAAAGCTCGAGCTCAACCAAAGAGGCGCGTTTCTCATTTACAGATCCTTACTACACCATTGATGGCGTGAGTCGCGGTATTGATCTCTACCTCAAGCAAACAGACTTTGATGAAGAGGGTACGGCCGACTATACGACGGACGATACAGGGATTGGCCTGTCATTTGGGTACCCGATCAGTGATGAGTCGCGTGTGAGCACCAACTTTGCGATTCAGAATGTGAACCTGAAAACAGCAGCCTCTGTACCGAGTTATATCGGTGACTTTTTGACGTCAGAATGGATTTCATCTTCTTCACGTGAAGCGGACTTTGTTGAGTACAAAGTCGGGGCCGCTTACAGCTACGATACCTTGAACAAGGCGTTTTTACCGACTGCCGGTACCCGTCATCGCGTGAGTTTTGACCTTTCAATTCCCGGATCAGATCTTGAGTACTACACGGCAAGTTATCTGGGCGAAACGTACGTCCCTGTTTTAGATGCAGAAGACGTCAGCCTGAAATTCAAGACGCGTCTCGGATATGGCGACGGCTTTGGCGATTCAGCAGGTCTTCCTTTCCTGAAAAACTTCTTCGCAGGCGGTATCCGTTCAGTGCGCGGTTACACCTACAACAGTTTGGGACCAGTCGATGCAAATGGTGAGCAGATCGGCGGTAACGTCCTGATTACAGGTTCTGCAGCATTGCAGTTCCCAATGCCTGGGGTCAAAGAAACCGATCAAGCGCGGTTGT
>RGHP01000062.1 GCA_010024125.1 Gammaproteobacteria bacterium
TCCCATCGAACCCTATAATTTTCTCAAAGGCGACGACCTCGGTCTGTGGCCCAGGCGATGACGTGCTTGGTTCCCTTGATCCGACCCAGAGTGTTGACTATGAGGGCGAGCTGGGTGTCGTGATAGGCCGGGAGGCCTTCCAGGTCTCGAAGGCCGAGGCGATGGACTACGTGTTTGGCTACATGAACATTAACGACGTCACGTCCCGAGAGTTACAGAAAAAACATAACCAGTGGTTGATAGGGAAGGGGCTCAACACCTTTTGTCCGATGGGTCCGTGGATACTTACCGCCGACGAGGTTGGTGACGTCGGTGACCTGAAGCTACAGACCACCGTCAATGGAGAGCTCCGTCAGGACGCGTCAGTGTCTGATCTTATCTTTGACATACCGACTCTGATCGAGACACTGTCTCAAACAATGACATTACTACCGGGCGACATCATCGCTACCGGGACCCCGGTTGGGGTCGGCATAGGATTCAGTCCGCCAAAGTACTTGGCGTCTGGAGACACGGTCACCGTGTCAATTACTGGCTTGGGAGAACTGACCAATCAGATTAAGTAAACCAAGCTGACGTGGGTCGAATAGCGGGTCACACAATAAAAATAACGAACTTTCAGGGAGTAAAGTTATGATTCGAAACAAACTCAAAAAGCTTGCTGTGGTAGGTACCGCATTCTTTGCACTCGAGGCCGCAGCCGTTGACTTCAGCGGGAAGACAATCGAAATCGTCGTCCCATTCAGTCCGGGTGGCGCGACCTTCGTGTCGGCTAAATTCTTGGAGCCCTACCTAGAGAAGCACCTACCAGGTAACCCAGACATCAACGTCGTTGACCGTCCAGGTGGTGGCTCAATTCTGGGCGCTAACTGGTTCGAGAAGAACGCAAAGTCCGACGGGACCACGATCCTGTTCACAACATCTTCGACCGCGAACCCGTTCGTGCTTGGTAAGAAAGGGGTCGAGTACAGGCTGGCCGACTATCGGATCGCATACAGCCACCCGTTCAGCGCCGTGGCTTACACGTCACCGGGCACTGGAATCAAAACAGCGAAGGACGTAAAAAACTCGAAGCAGCCACTTGTCTATGGCGGTATCGCGGCCGCGGCGTCTGACTTACCAGGCCTTCTGTCTTTCGAGGTCCTTGGGTTAGACGTCAAGTCTGTGCTCGGGTTTAAGGGACGCGGCCCTGCTCGGCTCGCATTTGCGCAGGGCGAGACCAACCTGGACTACCAGTTTACGCCTGTCTATTTAACTCAGGTCGTTCCGTCGGTGGCTGAAGGCAAGGCCGTACCTCTCTGGACCGGTGGCGCTGTTGACTCGGAAGGTAAGCTTAGAAAGCGTGACCCGATCGCGCCTGAGCTCCCCTCAGTCTATGAGGTCCACAAGCAGCTTTATGGTAAGGAGCCATCAGGTATCAAGTGGCAAGCGTTTGAGGCTATTGCTTCGGTCACTTACGCCTATGGCTTGACGGCATACATGCATCCAGACACCTCACAGGATATCTTGGATGCGTTTGCCAAAGCGGCGAATGATATTAATAACGATCCTGCGTTCCAGGCAGAAAGTAAAAAGGTCACTAATGGCGCGCGTCTATCAGCTGGACCAGAAACTGAGAAGGCGATTAAGGGCGCCTTAAAGCCGTCTCCCGAGGTTAAAAAGTACCTAGTAGATCTTCTTTCCTCAAAGTTTGGGGTGAAGTTCTAATCATCAGAAATCTCACTCGCCCGTTTGCGGGCGGGCGGGATTTCGTCACCGAATTTCAGGAGTTGAGACTTTGCTTGAGCATGCGCTTCCGGCCTTTTTAGCATTAATCGATCCGATCCGGATCGGTGCATTACTTGCCGGAATGGCGGTCGGTATGATCTTTGGGATGTTGCCCGGCCTGGGCGGTGTTGCCGCCGTCTCAATTCTTCTGCCGTTTATTTATCTTCTGGATGATTATTCTGGGCTCGCGATGCTCCTCGGTGCCGTCGCCGTAGTCTATACCGCTGACACGATCACTTCAGTTTTATTGGGTGCCCCTGGCTCTCCCGCATCTGCTCCGACGGCGATAGAGGGTCACGCGCTGGCGAAGCAAGGTAAGGCCGCCGAGGCACTCGGTGTTGGCTTCTTGGCTAGTATGGTTGGTGGACTGTTAGGCGCAGTGATCTTGCTGTTTGCGATTCCTGTCGCTGGACCGATCGTTTTGTCACTTGGTACCCCAGAACTGTTCATGTTTGCGGTGGTTGGTCTGTTCTTCGCGAGCTCGATGCTTGGAAAAAATTTAGCGAAAGGTCTGGGTGCGGCGCTGTTTGGTATTTTTATTGGTTCGATTGGGCCGGCGTCCGCTGAGGCGGATTTCCGCTTTACTCTGGATCAGGTGTATCTGCTGGACGGTCTGTCCTTAACGATTGTCGCTCTGGGTTTGTTCGGTGTCGCTGAAGTGATCGCGATGCTGGCGTCGGGTGGTGGGATCTCTGGTGGAGCGGTCCCGGTCACCAACTGGCGTGATGGATTTGTGGGGTTCGTGAAACACCGGTGGCTGATACTGAGATCCGCTTTTATCGGGGTGTTCGGTGGCTTTGTTCCAGCGGTTGGTGCCTCGGCGTCGACATGGGTTGCCTATGGTCACGCGATTCGGTCGAGCAAGGAGCCCAAGAAGTTTGGGAAGGGAGACATCAGGGGTGTCGCGGCTGCTGAGGGTGCAAACAACGCGACCATTATCTCTGACCTGATCCCGACATTATTATTCAGTGTCCCGGGCGGGCCAGCTGCAGCGATTTTTTTGGGTGCCATGTTTAGTTTTGGTTACTACCCTGGGCCCCGGATGATCACTCAAAACCCAGACATCATGTTTTTGATTGTTTGGTCAGTCGCCCTGGCGTCTGTTATCGGAGCACTCGTGTGCTTCGCGGTTACTCCTGCCCTAGCTCGCCTGACCAAGCTCCCGTTTGCTTTGATTGCGGCGCCACTGGTGCTGGTGATGGTGATGGGAGCATACCAGTCGACGGGAACAATGGGTGACATGGTGATGTTGCTACTGCTGGGCCTTGTCGGTTGGGCAATGAAGCACGCTGATTGGCCCCGGGCCCCGGCGTTAGTGGGTTTTGTGCTCGCCGACCCGATGGAGCAATACTTCTGGTTGTCGAATCAAATTCACGGTTGGTCGTGGCTTGCTAGGCCAGGGGTGATCATCATAATCCTGCTGCTCGTGACCCCGCTGCTCTATAGATGGTGGAAGGCTCGTAACGTGGTAGCCGATAGCTCTTCAACGGACGACTCCGCTGACGCAAACACCGGTGACGTCAGAGTTAATTTTAGTTTGTCATTAGTGTTGCTGGCTGTTTTTGTGTGGGCATTTGTCTCTAGCCTCGAGTTCAGTCCAGACTCTCGCCTTTTACCATGGCTGGCGTTGTTGCCGGGAATACCGACCTTCGCCCTGTTGGTGTATCAGTCCTCGAAGAAACTTGGCTTATCTGAGAAGACCGCAGCGCTTAGCGAGATACCATACCTTCTGGCTCTAGGGATCTATGTGCTGGGGATTTATTTGTTCGGGTTCTATCTCGCGACTGTTCCCTTTGTGGCGTGGATGCTGTTCGGATGCGCCAGCAGTCGGCCAATAACTGGCCTGGCTTACGGGGTGGTGATTTATGGACTGAGTATGTTCCTCTTTGGGCTACTAAGGGGCGGCCCGCCGGGTGGGATCTTTTTTTAGGGAGATGTGTTGATGGAAATTGATAAAGATATTATTGAGCCAAGTATTGACCCGACTACAAAGAAAATAGCAGTGCGTCATGTTAAAGCCACAAACGCGTCTGGGACCAGAACAAAGATCCAAGTGCGCGACTTTGCGCCCGTTTATACGGACGAACCTGATACGCTTGGCGGTACCAACACGGCACCGAGCCCACTAGAGACAGCGCTAGTGGCGCTTGTGGGCTGCGACGGAGTAATCATTCATGGTGTCGCGAATGCGATGAAGTTTGATTACGCTGGGGTTGATCTGCGTTGTGAGTCGCAGATTGATGTCCGTGGACCCAAGGGTGTCCCGGGGATTAGGCCTTATTTTGAGACACTGACCCTAGAAATCGTTGTTTACACCGACGAGACTCAAGAGCGGTTGGAAAAGCTTGCGAAGAACGTTGAATTCCGGTGTCCGGTGATGAACCTCTTTGTCGCAGCTGACGTTAAGATGGACGTCTCGTGGACAAAACGTTCGGCTGCTGAATACCAAGGTGACGTTGAGTAGGTGACGCTAGCAGAGCTGCTGGTGTGTCTGGAAAGATATAGGTAAACAATCTATTAACGACAATCAAATCAGAATAAGATTGGTGGATTATGTCTGAGGTCATTAACCTAGTTACTAGTATCTACAAGTATTTTATGAGGTAAATAAATGAAAATCGCACGCGTATTATCTGGTTTCGGAATGACTGCTGTGGCGGCACCGGTATTTGCTCACGGTGACCACGGGTCGATGATGATGACTCAGCTACTCGGTCATGGATTCAGTGGTGAGCACCTATTTGTTGCGCTGGGCGTCGCGGCGGTTTCTGCCCTTGCATTGGTTCGTGTAGCCAAGAAGAGTTAAAACAAACTTCATAAAAAAGGCCGCATCAGCGGCCTTTTTTATGTCTTATGGTTTTGGAGGTAGGTCCTCTAGTTCTTTCTCGTAAGCGTCAGTCATCTGGGTGGTCAGCCCGTTCTTCGCAAGTGCCTGTTCGAACAAATCTCTGACTTCCTGTGTCTCGTCAGCATAGTCGATCTGGTGTCCACCAATCCGCTTGCTAATCCATGCCTTGGGTACCCCTTGGGCATTTCTTATCGCCACGCCCTCATACTTGAACGCAAGGTAGCGGGCAGGCGTGGTCCCTGTATTAAAGTGCTGGTGGTACCACATATTTGGAGGCACGATCATTGTCCCTACCTCCCAGTCGAATCGCTCTGGCTCAGCGCCCTCAGGCCACATTAGCGAGTACCCTGATCCGCTCAGGATGATCACGTGGGCACCGGGCCCGTGTGCGTGGGCTTTCTTGTAGGTTCCGATCGGAAACTGTGAGATGTGGCTGTTCAGTGAACTCTTTGCGAAGTTGAACCGAATGTGACCACCACCTGCGCCGCGTTCTTTGGCCTCGATCAGCGGGAGGTTAACCCCGTCGGGCACAAAGTTTGTCTCGAGGAGTAATCCTTTTTGCTCGCCTTTGCCAGCAAAAAACTCTGGATCCCCGTTAAACCGTTCTGGGAAGTCGTACTTGGTGTTGAATACGAACTCTGGATCTCCGTAAGTGTTCAAAATCGGGGGAGCGTTAGTTACCGCGACATACCGAGCGGGCTCTGTTCCAGACAGGTTAAAATGCTGGTGAATAGTATTCAGTGGTATAGCAAATAGTGCACCCGGCCCCCACTCGAACTCGACCTCTTGTCCGGCGAAGTTCTTTACTGTGGTCTTTCCGTGGCCAGACAAGATCATGACTGTTTCTTCGAACAGTTGGCTCTGAGGCTCCAATTTTTTACCGGGTGGAATCTCACACACGTAACAGTCGTTAGTCGTGCGAGAGGCGTCATGGTTGATATATACACCTGACCCACCGCGACGAGCCCAGGGCTTGAGCTCTACATGATTTAGGTTCTGAACGTACAGGGCGTCGATGATATCGAGCCCCTCATCACGGACCCACTTCAGGTAGGGGGTGTCTTTTTCTTTCGCAAACTTCTTTGCTAGCTCGTCCGAAACAATTGCATCTTTACTCATAGTGTCCCTTGGTGGCGTTGTGGCGTAGCGAACAGATTCACCCGCCAGATAAAAATAGGTCTTCAATCTAATTGAATGGTATCAATAATAGGACTTAAACAGGTCTCACACCTACGTGACCAACGAAACAATCTTGCTATGGGGGCGAACATCTTTGTCGAAGACAAGTAAAAAAAACTCGGAAAATGAGGGACCTTTGCATGCCCTGATCGACCATGACTATGGGATATTTAACGAGCATGTCCACGTTCCGGGCCATCACTACGACCACGACCACGATGATGACTTTGACGAGGGACCCCTCGAGGATAATCCACTCTGGCAGCAGGATAACATTTTTCTGTCGACGGTAGGCATCGATATTGGTTCGAGCAGCACCCAGGTCGTGTTCTCCCAGGTTCACTTAGAGAGGCAGGGCGAGGCTCGAAAGGCGGCTCCTCTATCAGTCGCCAATATTTTTTACGCCCTACGAGGGATCCACGGAGATCGACGCTCGGTCGCTTGGGGCGCTCATTGATCGCGCCTATCATGAGGCGGAGGTCAGCCCCCATGATGTGGATATTGGTGTAGTTCTGCTCACAGGTGAAGCGCTGAGACGCGCGAACGCCGAAAACATCGCGCATGTGATTGCACACAAAGGCGGTGAATTCTTAAGCGCCAGTGCCGGTCATCACATGGAGTCCAACCTGGCAGCACACGGTTCTGGAGCGGTTGAGCTTTCTGGCATGGAATCGTCCTGTGTACTAAACGTTGATATTGGTGGCGGGACGACCAAGCTTGCATTAATCCGTAACGGAGTTTTGATACAGACCGCCGCGTTTCATGTTGGTGGCCGACTATTGGTCTGGAACGAGCAGCGGACGATCACTCGATTGGAGCCGCGAGCCGCCGAGTTACTCGCTACTATGGGCGTCAAAGTCGGTCTAGGCGATGTCTTATCGGATGACATGATTCAGTTACTCGGCGAAAAACTGGCCGGTACCGTGTGTCAGGTAGTGAGGGGGAACAATTGCCCTGAAGCACGGTGGTTAACGGATGAGTTGGAGATTCCCGCTGACTTGGATACAGTCATATTTTCTGGTGGTGTGTCAGAGTACATCGCAGACCCAGACGCAGTTGGTCACAACGACATTGGGCAATCGCTTGGTAATCAGCTACGCGAGATGCTAAACGAATCATCCCATGGCTTTGAGGTCAGGGCTTCGTCCGGCGGCATAAGGGCTACGGCGCTGGGGGCATCAGAATTTAATATACAGGTCAGTGGTAATACCGGACATCTGTCTGATCCGGGTCTTTTATTGCCAAGGAAGAATATGCCGGTTATCCGCCTTGCAATTGATGCAGGCGAGTTATCTGTCGATATTCTCGTTGAAAGACTGAATCAGGCGGTGATTGAGTTTGATCTTTCTGACTATGATCAGTTTGCGTTGGCTTTTGAATGGTCGGGAGAGTTCGATTACGAGCTCTTGAAGTGTTTTTGTGATGCCATTGTTGCGTACAGCGAGTCAGGTGTAACGGAGACAGAAAAACCGCTTTATCTATTGTTTGACCGTGATCTTGCTCAAAGCGTTGGTCGGATACTCACAACTGAATATCAGATTGAGAGACCGTTACTTGTTTTGGACGGCCTTCGGTTTAAGGAGTTTGAGTTTGTTGACTTGGGTCGTATTCGGCTTCCGTCCAGAACGGTACCAGTGACTGTCAAATCGTTAATATTTCAGAGCCATGGGATGTCATAAGATTGAGGAGTGACTTCATTGAAGATACAGATTAAAGATGGTGTTTTGTTCGAGTGTACTAATGAGTTTTTGCTCCGCTCAGCGTTGGAGCAGGGTCTCGGGTTTCCCTACGAATGTGCGTCTGGTAGCTGTGGCAACTGTCGGTTTGAATTATTGTCTGGAGACATTGATTACCCGAATGGACAGCCGGGTATCCTTTCCGAAAAAGACTTGGAGCGAAATCGGCATCTGGCCTGCCAGTGTGTTCCGAAGACTGATTTAGAGATTAAGGTGCGGCTATTCGATCAGTACGAGCCCGTTCATAACCCATCACGTTTTATAGGGAAACTTGTGGAAGTCGAGAAAGTGACTCATGACATTTCTGAGTTTCGTTTCCAAACAGACTCAGAGCAGGTTTTTGAGCCAGGCCAGTTCGCTCTGATCGATGTTCCTGGTGTTGAAGGCGCTCGGGCATATTCGATGTGCAATGTCGGAGGAAGCCCAGGATTTTGGGATTTCCAGATCAAAAAAGTTCCAGGAGGTGCGGCTACATCAGCGCTGTTTAGCGAGGTAAAAGTTGGGCTA
>RGHP01000063.1 GCA_010024125.1 Gammaproteobacteria bacterium
GATGCTGTACCGTTATTATTAATTAAAACATTTCCTTGATCAACATGAAGAACTTGTGATGGATTAGTAGTTCCGATGCCAACACGGTCAACATCGGCATCGACATAGAGTGTGCAACCGTCAACAGAGAAATCGCCGTCTCCACGTACTAACATCAATGATGTTCCATTAGCATATGTTGTGTTGTTTGTTCTTACATGCAATACTTCTGCGTCAGCTCCATTATTAACAGCACTTATGACACTCATTGCCTTTGCTATCCGCCGATACTGGTTTCAGAGTTTGCCATCAGATCCCTGGTTCAAAGGGATCTCACGCTAACCGTCAATTGCGGTATGCAGCTTTGGCTTCAGCCTCATCGACCTCAAGGACTCCGCCTTTCGCAGCGTCACGCTCGTGCTGAACGATATCACGCGCATCCCAAGGGTAATCGACCCAAACATCCTCGATGTCTTTACCGACAAAGACATGTTTCACTGAATCAGGAAATTCTGCTTTTTTCGCTTTTAATTTGTTATGCATCACGAAGACTCCGATCTCAGCCGGATTCTCTGCAAGCAATTCCCCAATCGCGAAAGCAAGCGTCGTCCGCTCGTCATCGACTTCGTCGACCAACAGAACACGCTTTCCTGTGATCATATTGTTCACACCTTCGACCCATTGAATCTTATGCGGGACATCAGAAGGCGGCTCGTCTGGATGATAGCGAGCAAGAGAAATCGCAATCAGCGGTTTTTCGATATAGGTACGTAAGATGCGTGCAGGAATAAACCCACCACCACCGATCGCTAAAATGACATCAAACTGAAAGTCGCTTTCGATGATTTTTGCAACACCGTCGGCAATGGTTTGGTGAAGATCCGCATAGGAAAAACGAAGACGGGTGCTCATGTGATCGATCCTGGCAAAAACTTAGTCTATCACTGAGCCGTCGAGATGTTCGACTGAGAAATTGAATCTCTGACTTGGCCCAAACTCTGTACAAGTTCTGTCACTCGATCACGCTCCTGAATGAGATAGGCTTTACGGTCTTCATGGGTTTCCCCTGTCGGCTTGAACGCGGTGAGCCATTCGGCAGCGCGCTGCAACTCATCATCAATCTGTTGTTGCATCGTTCCTGATACCGTATTTCGGGTCTGTACAAGCGTGTCAGTCACAAGCTTCAACTCACTCATTTGGTATGTAATTTCTCCAAACAGTTGTTCTTCAATTTTCGACTCACTTTCAGGCAACCACATCGAAATGATGGATCCGACCACCAACGCAAGACCAAAAATTATGCCCATTCGGCGAATCGACATCGTTTGTCCCCTTACCTAATTCAAGAAGTGCGTTACACTACCGGAAAACAACCCCACTACAAATTGGAAATCATTTCTATGTCGAATGACCTCCGTGAAGCGGCCCTCCGGTATCACCGTGCTGAGCCTGCTGGAAAATTAGAGATCGCCCCAACCAAACCAATGGCTACGCAGCGTGATTTAGCGCTCGCATATAGCCCTGGCGTTGCGTACGCGTGTACAGAAATTGCAGAAGACCCAAGTAAGGCTGCCGAGCTGACCGCTCGAGGCAATATGGTCGCCGTGATCACGAACGGCACAGCCGTCCTTGGTCTTGGCGCGATTGGACCCCTAGCGTCGAAGCCAGTCATGGAAGGTAAGTCGGTCCTGTTTAAGAAATTTGCCAACATCAACTCAATCGATATTGAAGTCGATACAACTGATGTCGATCGTTTTTGCGATGTTGTCTCAGCGCTTGAACCATCATTTGGCGGCATTAATCTTGAAGACATCAAAGCGCCTGAATGTTTTGAAATCGAGACCCGTCTTCGGGAAAAGATGAATATCCCTGTATTCCACGATGACCAGCACGGAACTGCGATTGTAGTCGGTGCAGGCATGCTGAATGCGATGCGCTATCTCGGTAAAGACATGGGCGAGATCAAACTTGTGTGTTCAGGTGCAGGTGCTGCGGCCCTTGCTTGCCTCAACATGTTGAAGACGCTCGGTGTGAAACAAGAAAACATTACCGTGTGCGATCAGCATGGTGTGCTTCGCCCTAATCGCGAACAGCCGATGGATAAGTACAAGGCGCAATATGCCAGAGAAACTGATCTCACGACTTTGAAAGAAGCGCTGGTTGGCGCCGATGCATTCTTGGGACTATCAGTGCCTGGTGTGATCGATCAAGACGACGTGAAAAATATGGCAGACCGCCCAGTGATTTTTGCACTGGCCAATCCGACACCGGAAATCATGCCTGAACTTGTCAAAGAGGTTCGTCCTGATGCGTTGATTGCGACTGGTCGGTCAGATTATCCGAACCAGGTAAATAACGTTCTGTGCTTCCCATTCTTGTTCCGTGGTGCGTTGGATTGCGGCGCAACTGTGATCAATGAAGAAATGAAAGCAGCGTGTGCGGAAGCAATTGCTGCCATGGTCCACACTCCACCATCTGACGAGGTGTTGAGCACATACCAAGGGGAGCAACTGACGTTCGGCCCAGAATATCTAATTCCAAAGCCATTCGATCCGCGCTTGATTATGGAAATCCCACCTGGCGTCGCAAAAGCAGCCCATGAATCTGGGGTTGCGATGCGTCCAATTGAGGATATGGAAGCATACCGTGATGACTTGAGCCGCTTTGTATTCCGCTCTGGCATGTTGATGAAGCCGATGTTTGAAGCGGCACGCGCAACTAAGCGCCGCTTGGTACTCGCTGAAGGTGAAGGCGGCAAGATGCTCCAGGCATGTCAGCTCATCGTTTCAGAAAACCTAGCTGACGTGACCCTTGTGGGTCGCCGTAACGTGATCGAAGACAAGATCAAATCGATGGGTCTCTCAATTGAGGTAGATAAAGATTTCCAGATAGTCGATAACCTTGATGATGAAGTCATTACCCCGATTGGCGAGGAATACCATGCACTCATGGCGCGCCAGGGCATGACACCGAAGGCGGCACAAACACGTGTACGCGCAAACACCACAGTGGTTGCATCAATGCTTCTCCGTCGCGGTGACGCTGATGCAATGCTGTGTGGAACGTTTGGAACCTACGGTAAACACCTTCAGCTTGCTGAAGAGATCGTCGGACGCAAAAATGGCTCACCAGTCGTTGGTGCATTGACCGTTTTGATTCTACCGCAAGGGACTATTTTCCTGACCGATACGCATGTGAATTTTGATCCAACAGCGGAGCAATTATGCGAACTCGGTAAACTTGCAGCAGACGAAATTCGTCGATTTGGTATCCAACCAAAAGCTGCGTTCTTATCACATTCAAACTTTGGCTCGTCTAACACACCATCTGCAAAGAAGGTGCGTGAAGCCACAGAGATGTTTATGGAGCGTTATCCAGACATTGAGGCTGACGGTGAAATGCACGCAGACGCTGCACTGGATGAAAAAGTCCGTCTTGACCTCCTTCCAGATAGCAAACTGTCTGGCACGGCCAACTTGTTGATTTGTCCAAACCTCGACTCAGCAAATATCGCGAGAAACTTGCTCAAAGTCTTAGGTAACGGCGTCACTGTTGGACCATTGCTGCTCGGTCTTGATAAAGAAGCACACGTTGCAACTGCATCAAATTCGCCACGTGGTATCTTCAATATGGCAGCTGTCGCTCTGGCTAACGTGAATCGTAACGACGATTAACAAGGCGAGTGCGTAACCAAAAACCCGAGCCAACCGCTCGGGTTTTTTTATGCTAATTCATCGACTAAAAAGTCAATTAACGCACGGGTCTTCAATGGCAAATGACGACCATGAGGAAACACCGCATAGAGCTTTCGCTCAGGGAACAATTGGTAGTCAGGCAGCACTTCACGTAACCGTCCGTCTTCTAACTCTGTCTCAACCATAAACCGCGGCAGCAAAATAAGACCTTGGCCTGCTCTCGCAAAAGACACCATCATTTGATCGTTGTTTGTCGAGAGCTTCGCTTGTGTCACAACCTGCACTGGCTCTTCATTACCACGCTGCAGTTTCAAGCGTTGCATCACACGCTCTGATGCGTAATGAACAAAGGGAATATGTGCGAGATCTTCCGGCGTCTTCGGCATGCCATATTCAGCAAGCAATATGGGTGCACCAACGAGGACCATCGGTACATCTGATAATCGACGCGCCACCAAAGAAGAATCCTCTAAATGACCAATCCGAATCGCCAAATCGAACCCCTCACCAACCAGATCAACGAACCGATCTGAGAGTTCGACGTGTAAATTAATTCCTGGATGATGCGCGACAAATGAAGTGAGTGGCTCTTTGAGTACCCGCTGAGCAAGTGCGACAGGCGCAGAAATCCGCAGCGAGCCCTCTGGCTTCGCCTTCCGGCCAGCGAGCATTTCACCCACTTCTTCGATCCCCTCAACCAAAGGTGCCGAGCGCTCAAAAAGGAATGAGCCTTCGTCAGTTAGACTCAACTGACGGGTGGTTCGGTGGAACAGTCGAACACCAAGATCATTTTCTAAACGCTGAACTTGTTTGCTTACGGCCGACCCAGTCATTCCCAACCGACGCGCTGCCTCCGCAAAACTTCCGTGACGGGCCACAGCAACAAAAATTGGTACGCGTGATAAACGATCCATAACCTCTCCGTCAACGCATTGCTCCTAAACAAGTTATTAGTTCCAAAATAGAATTAAACAAGTGCTTTAATTCATAATTTAATTCCATCGATTTGGTAGTCATCATTTGCTCAACATGAAACACAGGAGATACCCATGTTGAATCAAGCATTTGGAATGACGATTACACGCATTGCCCTCGGGATCGTTTTGTTTGCGCACGGCTACATTTTGAAAGTCGAGACATTCACAATTGGAGGGACAGTGGGATTTTTTGAAAGTATTGGACTTCCCGCTATCGCTGCATATCTCGTGATTGGAGGAGAGATCCTTGGAGGCATCGCCCTAATCCTTGGTGCCTTCACACGCCTCGCGGCATGGCTATCACTCCCAATCCTTCTCGGTGCGACTTGGATGCACCTCGGAAACAACTGGGTTTTTTCAGCCGAAGGTGGTGGCTGGGAATTTCCTATCCTTCTCGTCGCTCTTGCTCTCGCGGTTGGCTTTGGGGGCGCGGGTAAATATGCAATCGATAACCTTGATTGGATGAAAAACTTAAACCTCACCCAATCAACTGCACAACAAGCGACCGCTTAACCCTAAGGTGTGATCGTCTGGCCATCCCAGGCGATCACTTGACCTGTTCGCTCAGCCGTTAATCCATTGAGCACGTCCCAAAGATAGCCGGCCGATTGCTCGGCTGTGAATAATTTATTGGGACTAACCCCTGACTGAAATGGCTTTGAAAGATCGGTATCAACTGTTCCTGGATGCAGACCAACCACGGTCGCTTGAGGATTGGTTCTCGAAAGCTCCAAACTCAAATTCTTTGTCAGCATATTTTGTGCAGTTTTACTTGCACGATAACTATGCCAACCACCGAGCCGATTATCCCCAATCGACGCGACACGAGCAGAGAGTGTCGCGACAGTGATCGGTTCGCGATGACGAATCAAACGACCAAGCGCTGCATACCAAAGAAAGGGTCCAAAGCAATTCACCGAAAACACCCTTTCCAAATTTGAACGGGTGAGATCTGAGAGCTTTTTCTCTGGCTTTAGCCCCAGCGAGTCATCTTGCAAAATCCCTGCAGTGGTCACCACGAGATGAAGCTTGTCGCTATGCGACGCGACGACCACACTTGCCTCTCCAATTGATTGATCAGAGAGCAAATCAAGTGCGACAGGAATCACGCGTGAGTCGGTCGAATCGATTCGTTGAATATCTCGCGCCGTCACGAACACTTGATCAAATTGATTGGACTGAAGAATCCGATTCACTAGGGCCCGTCCTAGGCCACCTGCACCTCCTTGTATCAGTGCAGACTGTGTCATCTTATTACCATTTAAAGAGTTTAATACTAAGCCCCATGCCCACAATGCAAAAGCCGACAAGCACCGCTAGATGAGTTGCGATATCAGTGAAGCCAGCATTATCTAACATGACAGCACGCGCAGCTTCTAACACGTGCGTTAACGGAAGAACTTGCGCAAGCATCTGCACCCACTCAGGCGAGCCATCCAGCGAAAACCACACCCCTGAGAGTAATAACATCGGGAACGTCACAGCATTTAACAACCCGTCGGCAAATTCTTTACTCTCGGTACGACAAGCGATCGCAAGCCCTAATGTAATCATCGCCAAACCACCCATGAGCGCGATCAGCAATAACAGTCCAATACTGCCCACCATTTTGTAATCGAGAACGAGATTCGTTCCAACAAAGACGATCGTACTGGCCGTGAGTGTGACTAACAGTCTTGATAGCACCTGAGCAGATAAGAATTCAAACTTCGTGAGAGGCGTCGCCTTTAAGCGCCTCAAATAGCCCGATTGTCGATAGCGCACGACAACATACCCAACGCCCCAGAGGGCGCTGTACATCATATTCATGCCGAGAATACCCGGCACCACCCAATCGACATAGCGAATCGCATCACCATCAGTCTCACCACGCGCAAGGGGTCTCGATTCGGTATATCGCAAAAGCAGTTCCAGAATTGCACCGGACGCCGAATTGCCATTCACCCAATAATTCACAGAATCGTCGACCACTTCAATGACAAGATCCGTTTGTTGGCGTGATAAACGATCAAGTGCTTTATTGCGATCAGCTTTGATGGTCTCAACGCCAGGGAACTCGACAAGCTCCGGAAGATTATCTGAAGCCACAGCTGTCACAGTAAATAACGCTCTTGGTGGCCCTGAAAAAACGACCGCAAGTGCAAACACAATCAGCACCGGGAACACCAAATTCCAACCGAAGCTCGCTCGGTCACGCAGATACTCAAGACTCCTGGCGATAAAGACTGCTTTCATTCGCCTCAATGATCGGCCAATTGCGCTCACTCGATCACCTCTTGCGTTTTGACCAGTGTCTCGCCCGTCAGCGACAAAAATAGCGTATCGAGGTCCGATACCCCCGCATCTGTAATCAGTTGCTGGGGCGTCCCTTGAAGAAGGGTTTTACCGTGAGACAAAATCACCAACTCATCACACAGGACTTCAGCCTCTTCCATATAGTGTGTGGTTAAGATCAGTGTCCGACCATCTGCTTTGAGATCCGAAACAACATCCCAAAGATCGCGTCGAGACCTCGTGACCACCGGAAAGACGGCGTGAATCTCTGTGAAGAAATTCTTTCAATCGGAACTGCTCAATCAACTGATCCATTGGAATCGGATCATCATAGAAACTTGAGAACAGCTTGAGATTGTCAAAAGGCGTTAAAAAGTCTTGTAGCGCAGTTGCCTGAAACTGAATACCAACACGACTTTGGTAATCCGCCGGTAGAGGGGCACCATAGTAACGCACCGATCCTTGGGTCGGATCCTCCATTCCTTCGAGCATCGCGAGCGTCGTGCTTTTACCCGCGCCATTGGGGCCCAGTAAACCAAAGCACTCACCTTTTTCGATCTCAAAATCGAGACCATCGACCGCTAATACATCATCATAGGATTTCTTCAGATCCGTGACAGACAGAATCACTTCAGACATCGCTCACCCAATGCTTGGGTGGTATTCCGCCTAGCAGTTGTGTCGCCAAATGGGCTGTCTTCGATACAGCATTACCATGACCGACCAAGACCTCTTCTGTCACACGAACGCTCGGTCCACTGACACTTAACGCACAAATTGGAGAACCGAGTTCGTTAAAGACAGGTGCCGCGACACATTGCATGCCTTCGACATGTTCCTCACGATCATACGAGCGACCCTCAGCAATGATCCGCTCAATCTCTTCACTCAGTGATGCCTTTGAACGAAGCGTTTTCTCTGTCATTGCATCGAAGCTCAACTGATCCATCAGTTCATTACATTCTTCTTGATCAAGTGCGGCTAATAATGCTTTACCAGCACCTGATGCATGCAG
>RGHP01000064.1 GCA_010024125.1 Gammaproteobacteria bacterium
CTGCGGACCGGGCGAGTGGGTGAATTACTTCAGAGGCGGCCCACGCCATACTAAAGCCCATTTAGATGCAGCAATTGACGCATCATTGGCTCGGCTTCAAACCGACTATGTCGATCTCTATCAGCTCCACTGGCCTGATCGTCCCACGAACTTTTTCGGACAACTCGGCTACACCCATGTTGATGGCGCCGATGAAACGCCAATTGATGAGATTCTCACTGCGCTTGAAAGCCTTGTGGTCAGTGGCAAAGTCCGAACGATCGGTCTCTCTAATGAGACACCCTGGGGTGTCATGACGTTCCTTGAAATCGCGCGTCGCGAGGGTCTTCCTGTCGTTGCATCAATTCAAAACCCCTACTCACTACTGAACCGAACATTCGAGATCGGATTATCAGAAATTGCGCATCGCGAATCCGTCGGCTTACTCGCCTACTCACCGCTCGCTTTTGGTGTGCTGTCTGGCAAATATCTCGGTGGCAAGCGACCTGAAGGTGCGCGACTCACGCTGTTTGACCGGTTCAGTCGCTACTCCAACCCAGAAGCGACAAGAGCAACTGAGGCTTATGCGGCCCTGGCAGCCGAGCACGGCCTCTCATTGACAGCAATGGCTCTCGCTTATGTGACCTCACGCCCGTTTGTGACCTCAAATATTATCGGGGCAACCTCAATGGCGCAGCTCAAAGAGAACATTGATACACATGACCTGAAATTGTCAGATGCCGTTCTTGATGGCATTGAGGCGATCCATGTCAGCCAACCGAACCCATCACCCTAAGGATTGATCATGACTCCACGTCGCAGCGCACTGTTTATGCCCGCCCACAACGAACGCGCAATCGCTAAAGCGCGAACGCTCGACTGTGATGTGGTTATTTTAGATCTTGAAGATGCGGTGGCTCCCGATACCAAACAAAGTGCTCGAGATACTGCGAAAGCGGTAGTTGTCGATGGTGGTTTCGATCCACGTGAGATCGCCGTTCGCGTGAATGGTATTGGTACTGAATGGCACACCGATGACATCAACACATTTGTTGACGCCCCCTTGGATGCAATCGTGATTCCAAAAGCGGAATTGCCGGCTGATATCACGCGACTCGGTGAACTCATGGATGCCCTGGGGTACAGCCCTGATGTCGAGCTATGGCTCATGGCAGAGACGCCGAGAGGCGTCTTCAATACACGCGAACTCTGCCAAGCACACGAACGTGTCGGTGCACTGCTCATGGGTACACACTGTGTGCTCGCCGCACGCGAAGCAAATATCGATGTGTTAGACGGTGTGTGTTTGGATCTCGCGAACCCAGAAATTTATCAAGTCCAGTGCGAGCAAGGACGACGACTCGGGTTCGACGGAAAAACCTTGATTCACCCCTCACAAATTGCGATCGCAAACGCAGTCTTCGCACCATCTGATGATGATGTCGAACGCGCCCAACACATCATGACTGCGTGGAATGAGGCACTCGCCCGTGGCGATGGACTCTGTGTACTTAACGGAAAATTGGTTGAGAATCTGCACGCAGATGAGGCGCTACGCACACTTGCTCTTCACGAGGCGATTCAGGCTCGCTTACTCTAACGGGGTCACATCGACAGACACTTCAAGGGCGTGTTGACTGCCACCAGTCATCAACCCCTTCAGTGGTACGACATCACCATAATCCCTTCCCCACGCAAGCGTCACGTGACGCTCAGACGGTAACAAACCATTGGTTGGATCAAAATCAATCCAACCCGTTCCGGGGACAAAGACACTAACCCATGCATGAGAGGCATCCGCACCCATGAGTTTTGGTTGACCAGGCGGTGGATCGGTTTCCAAATAGCCTGAGACATAGCGGCAAGCAACGCCTTTCGATCTCAACACCGCGAGCATCAAATGTGCAAAATCCTGACAGACGCCGCGCTTTTCAGATAAGACCAGTCCAACAGGGGTCTCAACATCACTGAAATTCTGGTCGTACACGAACTCGTGGAAAATAAACTCATTGAGCGCATTGGTCGATTCAAGGAGCCCGCGACCGGCTGTAAAAAATCCATCGGCAAATTGCTGAATGTCCGTATTTCCGGTCGGCACATACAAACTCGGCCGGCAATAGAGCCGCGTTTTCGCAGGGATTGTCGAAAGATCATCCCAAGCAATATCACGCTCCAAATCAACCCGTGTTGGGCGCACTTCGACTTCAGATTCAGCCAGTACATTCAACTCTGTATGCACTTCATCAATCGAAAATTGAGACACTCGATTACCAAACAAATCCTGCCGCTCATGCACGTCTTCGATGACCGGCAAAATCGTCAGGCGTGCGCTGAGGACTTGTTGATTCAATGTATCCCGAGGAAGCAGTGTCGCATGGCTATGACACAAGCTGACCGGCTGCCCATATTGGTAACGATTGCGGTGCCTGACTCGATAGCGCATCAGCTCACCTTCACCAATTGTTGCGGGACATCCGCATGACTGAAGTAGGCAAGCGTAATCGCCTCACTCAAACTTGAGAGCGTTTCAATCTGATGATCTAAGGTGTCGAATAACGGCTTCTTCGGCGACCCCTGAATCGTCATCAAATCTTCTGTTTGAGCCATCTGTAGTGCCGCATGGATCCGGAACGACAACTGCTGTAATTGCGTCTTACGACCAACTAACTGCTGCACAGGTAACCCCTGAACCAAGCTCTCAAGACGGGACGCGAGATAACCGATCGCACGAGGCGTCTCAATATCCAGCAATAACAAATCCAAAATCGCTGTCGGATGGAGTCGTGTCCTGTAGCGACGTCTGTACGTCATGACTGTGTCTGTGACTTCAAGCACCAATTCCCATTGGTTAATATCCTGTGGCTTCAGTGTTTGGAATGCATAATTCAAGAGCATCAGCGTCTTACTCGCACGCTCTAAATGCCGGCCAATATCCATGAATCGGTGCGCAAAAGTCCGACTCATGGTGTCGTTATTCAAACCGGAGAAGGTCGCCAATTGCATCAGAATTGAATCCACCTGATCAAGCAAGCGACCCGCATCTGCATGCTTCATCCAGCCGATCCGCTCAATCATTTGCTCAAGGTTCACCAGAGCGCGCCAGGCATCATCGCTCAAATAGTCAGGAGTCGCCCGCGCGTTGCGCATAATTGCGTTGATCAATTCACTCAAACCACCAGGCGCAGTCCGAGTGAACATGAGTTGGTGGATTTCCGAGGCAGCATCATCGAAATTAATCTCATCGGTTCTAAATTGCGCACCTAAGAGCCACAGAGCTGCCTGTTGGCGTTCAGTCCGCACATCGATTGCACCGGCTAGTACCTCACGCACCAGACGGGTCAGTCCATCAGCTCGCTCAACATAACGGCCAAGCCAAAACATCGCATCGGCAACACGGCTCGGGGTCATCGACTGATCCACCGGACCAAGTGCTGGCGCATCCATCTCTGCAAACATGGAGAGCTGGTTATCCGGCTCCATCCCCATGACCCAAAGATCTTTGTAACGCTCCGGCGTATTCGGCCGCAGTTGTGCCCAAGCGGCATCGTGATTACAGGAGGCAAGACCCCCAGGCATCACGTCAACTTTCTGGTCCTGCGATTGCGCGGTGTACATCCGAAGTACCGCAAAGGATTCGCCGCGGGCTGTGCCTTCAGCCACAGGCACAGTTTCCAAATCAATCGCCTGCCACGCGACCCAACTCGACGGGTCGGCGGCAATTCGCGCTTTCAATGTCTCCCGCTCTGGATCAGGGAGATCTCTAACAACAAACGACTCACCAGCAGGGAAAGCAGATGCATGGCGAATCAATACATTCGGCCAGAGGGCTTCAAACTCTTCTCGCTCATCAGCATCACCAAGCCAGAGCGCTGGGAGCGTTTTTAAAATTAATTCTTCACCCAATAATTTCTGGCACAGTCCTTCAAAGCGCCCCATCCACAGTGGCGAATCAATCACTCCAGAACCAGGCACATTACCCATCCGAACACCACCCCGACGGACAGCATCCATCAAACCGGGCGTCCCTTGACGGCTTAATCCATTGAGCTCGAGTGGATCGATATCTTGATCAGCAACTCGACGCAACACACCAGAGACAGGGCGAAGACCACTTAATGTTTTCAACATCAAACGGTTCCCACGAACCGTCAGGTCATCACCTTCGGCAAGCGTGAAGTCGAGGTGATTGGCCAAAAAGGCATGCTCAAAATAACTCTCAACAGACTGACCTGGCGTCATCAAGATCGATAAATCTTGGTCACGACTGTCGGCGCGCAAGAACTGCCGCAGGGTCCTAAAAAATCCGGATAACCGCTTCACTGACATCCGGCGCAGCAAATACCCCATCACGCGCGACATAATCAGTCGCCGCTCCAATACATAGCCAAGGCCTGCTGGCGCACGTGTACTTTGCCCCAAAACAAACCACTGACCAGAACTGTCTCGCACTAAATCATGCGCTAAGAAGCTGACCCATGGAGTTTGCGGATTCAATCCATGCGCCTCGATAAGATATTCAGGGTTGGAGAACAGTAAATCAGCCGGAACTGAGCCATCAGCCAACAAGTGGCGCTCGCCATAGATATCATTCAATAACGCTTCGAAAAAACGCATCCGCTGAGAGAGCCCGCGCGCTAAATGTTCGAAAGTCGACTCATTCATCAAATAAGGCACAACATCGAGTTGCCCTTGACGGTTTTGGTGATGCTTCGACGTATGCGCCTGGTACGTCAGGCCGTTTTCTTTTAAACGACGCTCAACCTCTTCTGCCCAGCGTGCCTGTTGATTACCCTCGTCATAGTCGAGAGCTGAAAACAAAGTTTCCCAGGCGGTATCGATGGATTGGGTAGCTGAATCAGACATGCAAACTGGTTTGTGACCAAAGAGGTGAGAGTCTACCTCCTTGTTTGACGAACCGGTAGTCAAAGAACTTAATGTACAGAACCGCTTAAGGACCGCATAAAACCAAGGACAGCCTGAATTCTCGGAATCCGCTCAGTGGTTGGGTGCGACACCAGGAAAAACTCACGGCTCAATTGCAGCTCAGGAAGCACAGCGATCAAACCGTCACCCTTCCCCAATAAGAATTCATGCAAGACACCGATTCCAAGACTGGAGCGCACGGCTTCGACTTGACCAATTGGCGAATAAATCGCGATATTCGACTGCCATTCACTGGTAATGTGCTTGGCGATATTCAGTCGATCACTGAAGAGTAGATCCTCAACATAACCGATCAAACGATGGCTGAGTAACTCGTCGATGGTTTTTGGCATCCCATGATCGGCAATGTAGGATTCGCTCGCATACAGACCCAAGGCATAGATACCTAAGCTCTCTGAGTGTAATTGACCCTCATTCGGACGCCCCACCATCACTGCAATATCCGCTTCACGACGCGATAAAGAGAATCCGGGTGTTTGCGGGACGATTTCGACGTTGAGATCAGGATGGTCGCGAAGCAATGCTCCCAAGTTCGGTGTCAGCACTTTCAGCGCAAAACCTTCAGGTGCAGCAATCCGGACTGTCCCGGAAACCGAGCGGCCATGGGCCTCAAAGATAGAACCCGCCGCTTCGATCTCTGCCTCAGCACGCTCTAAGTATTCAACCAAACGACTGCCTTCGTTTGTTAATTGCATCCCTTTACTGTGGCGTGTCAGTAAGCTCGTACCCACGCGATGTTGCAGCTGATTTAGATGACGCGACAGAGTCATCACCGACACACCCAAGATCTCGGCCGCACGGCCTAACTGCCCGGCTCGCGCCACAGCGAGCAAGTATCGTGCATCTTCCCAGTTCAACTGTTTGTGTTTCATAAACACAAAATACAACAAATTTGTTATATCAAAAACATCATATTTTCTATTGAACAAACATTTTTGGAGATATCTAATGGCGCAAAACCAATGTGAAGAGGTGCATGATGTCTGTATTAGGTAACTTTATTGGCGGCAAGCAAGTCGCATCAAACTCAGGGCGTACAGCGACCGTTTTTAACCCTGCAACAGGTGAAAAACGCTTCGACGTCGCCCTGTCATCAGCTGACGAAACACGCGCTGCGATTGCCAACGCGCAAGACGCCTTTGCGTCCTGGAGCAAAGTGACGCCTTTGAATCGTGCGCGTGTGATGTTTAAGTTCAAGGAGCTTGTTGAAAAACACGCAGATGAACTCGCAGAGCTCATTACATCCGAACACGGAAAGGTGTTTTCTGATGCCAAAGGTGAGTTAACCCGGGGTCTTGAGGTCGTTGAGTTTGCGTGTGGCATCCCTCACCTCCTGAAAGGAGAGCACAGCCTGAATGTGGGACGCGACGTGGATAGCTACAGCCAAATGATGCCGATGGGTGTTTGCGCGGGTATTAGTCCGTTTAACTTTCCAGCCATGGTACCCATGTGGATGTTCCCGGTGGCGATCGCCTGCGGCAACACGTTCGTGATGAAGCCCTCTGAAAAAGATCCATCAACACCGCTTCGCTTAGCAGAGCTCCTGAAAGAAGCAGGTCTTCCAGACGGCGTATTCAACGTCGTCAATGGCGATAAAGAATCTGTTGATGTGCTGTTAACAGATGAACGTATCCAAGCAGTCAGCTTCGTTGGTTCAACGCCGATTGCTGAGTACATCTACTCGACAGCAAGCGCTCATGGCAAGCGCGTACAAGCACTCGGTGGTGCGAAAAACCACATGGTGATCATGCCCGATGCAGATCCGGGTCAAGTCGTTAGTTCGTTAATGGGTGCTGCTTATGGCTCAGCTGGTGAGCGCTGTATGGCAATTTCTGTCGCAGTCTGTGTTGGTGACGAAGTCGCCGATAAGTTAATTAATGACCTGAAAACTGAAATCGCTGGAATGAAAGTCGGTGCAGGCATGAATCCAGACGAGCCTCATATGGGTCCACTGGTCACACGTGAGCATGCAGACAAAGTACTGGGTTACATCAATCAGGGCGTTTCTGAAGGCGCGACTCTCGTCGTCGATGGCAGAGATTTTGTTGTCACGGGTAATGAAAATGGCTACTTCGTCGGTCCAACACTGTTTGACCATGTCAAACCAGGTATGCGCATCTATGACGAAGAGATCTTTGGCCCTGTCTTGTCAGTCGTTCGAGTGGAGAGTTACGAGCAAGCAGTTCAACTCATCAATGATCACGAATACGGCAATGGCACAGCCATCTTCACTCGCGATGGTGATACGGCCCGTCAGTTCACAGAAACCGTTCAAGTCGGCATGATTGGTGTCAACGTCCCTATTCCTGTCCCAATGGCATTCCATAGCTTCGGTGGGTGGAAAAGAAGTTTGTTTGGACCATTGCACATGCATGGACCAGACGGAGTTCGCTTCTACACGCGGATGAAAACCATCACTGCACGCTGGCCAACTGGCCTTCGCGCAGGCGCAGAATTCTCAATGCCTACGATGAAGTAAATAAAAAGCGGCCTAACGGCCGCTTTTTTTATCCTGATGACTAGCTCCATAACGTGCAACAGCTACAGACACGAGACTCGCCCAGAATTAATCAATAGGTCGCAAAAAGTCGCATTTAGCATCTTTTTGGGGTACCTTCTTGTCTAATATTTGAACCTTCGAGGTAGCAACCATGCCGATGTCCGTAAAGCTCTCTGATGAACTGGTCAAACAAGCACGACAATGTGGAGAGGTCTATCAACGCTCGATTCCGAAACAGATCGAATACTGGTCGCGTATTGGCAAAATCTTGGAGGAGAACCCAGATCTTCCCTACAGCTTTGTCAAAGATGTCCTATTGGCTAAAAAAGAACTAGAGAGTGGCGATGTAACACCGTATGAATTTGGTTGATAACGATGAAAATCTTCCAGACCAATCAATTCAAAAAAGAGATTAAAAAACTCCATCCAAACCAAAAGCGTGAAGTTGATGTGGCCGTCAGGGCCATTGTGAAGGATCCAGACCTTGGTCATCCTAAAATCGGGGACTTA
>RGHP01000065.1 GCA_010024125.1 Gammaproteobacteria bacterium
CTGATTATTGGACCAATGACTTCACCTCTGGCAGGCAGTGGTCGTTCCTTAAAGATTCGTTGCTCAACTTGGATGTTGAGCTATCCAATCGAGGGCAGCCATTGTGGACAGCGATCGGTCATGTTGAAGAGGTGTTGGAGCGTCTTTATCAGCGGTTTCAATTTCAAAGACTCGTATCGCATCAAGAGACGGGCCCGAATTGGACATTTAAACGTGATCTTCGAGTCAAAAGCTGGTGTGACAACCATGGTGTGATTTGGGATGAATACCGCCAACACGGTGTGGTTAGAGGTCTCCAAGAACGACGCGGCTGGGCAGCGCAATGGGCATCACTGATGGACCAAGATCAAGCGTCTGTACCAACGACACTGGTCGGCGTTGGTGCGCCTCCAAAGCCTGCTGCGGAGGTCTTGAAAGGAGTGTCGATCACCGATGAATTGCTCGTCTCGAGCCAAGAGGGCGGGCGCGATCAGGGGATCGAGCTTTTGGGCAGTTTTTTAAACGAGCGCTGCGAGACCTACCGAGGTGGCATGTCGAGTCCCCTAACTGGCGAAACAGTGTGTTCACGTCTATCGGCACATTTATCGCTCGGTACCGTTAGTCTCCGCGAAGTGTGGCAGCAGACACTGAATCGGCGGGCTGTATTAAAGGAAGAAACGGGTCGGAGCCGCGCACTTCGGAGTCTCAAATCATTTCAGTCTCGACTGCATTGGCATTGCCATTTTATTCAGAAGCTTGAGTCTGAGCCTCGGCTTGAATTTGAAGAATTGCATCGGGGTTTTATTGGTTTGAGGACTTTGCCGTATGAGCTCGAATCTGAGCGCTTTGAGCGTTTTCAAAAAGGGCTTCTTGGGTGGCCGTTTGTTGATGCGTGTCTAAGATGCCTTGCGTCAACTGGATGGCTCAATTTCCGGATGCGGGCAATGCTTGTCTCCATCGCGAGCTATCATTTATGGATCGATTGGAGAAAAACTGGCGCGCAGATGGCTCGGTGGTTCACCGATTTCGAAGCAGGTATTCACTGGTCTCAAATTCAAATGCAGTCAGGGACAACTGGCATCAACGCAAACCGGATGTACTCTCCTGTCAAACAATCTGAAGACCAAGATCCGAATGGTGTGTTTATCAAGCGATGGATTCCTGAATTGAGTGATGTGCCGACTGAATGGATTCATCAACCCTGGCGGATGCCTTTGAGCTTGCAACACAAATACGGATGCCAGATTGGATTGCATTACCCTGAACCCATCGGTGATCCGCAGCAACTCGCTCGCGAGGCACGTACCAAGCTGAAATCCTGGATTGAGACGCATGATTTGAGGCCTGAAGCCCAGCGTGTATTAAAGGCTCACGGAAGCCGCTTGAGACAGGCGCGCCCGCGTTATGGTAAAAAGGCGTCTTCTTCACAGATAGCACTGGATTTGGAATGACAGCAGACGACGATCAGACTCGGATTGAAACGATGGGAGTCCGTTTAGGATATTTGGGTCTTGTGCCCTTCGTTGTCGGCGCAGTTGCGGCATTACTCTCCAACGAATTGGCATCTGTCGCGTTGCAAGCGTTTGTTCTTTATTCACTTGCGATTCTGTCATTTATGGGCGGTATTCACTGGGGATTGGCGCTCATTACCGGAACTCGGCAGAGCGCACGACTATTGATCTCTGTAGTTCCAGTGATTGCGGCATGGATTTGTTTGATGACCTTGCCCGCGCATCTCACTCTAGCCGTGCTTGGTGGTGGGTTCATTGCGCAATGGTTTGTTGATCGTCCAATCTTGGCCGAACTACCGATTCCTTCTTGGTATCTTGAGATGAGACCACGATTGGCTTACGTCGTCGCCGGTTGTCATCTCTTCATGCTGTTCCGCTTGATGAGTTGATCACTGCGGTAACGCACGTATCTCCGGTACGAAAAGGGCGGGATCGACTGAAACACCGTTGAGAATAACGCCTAAGTGGAGATGTGCTCCGGTGACGCGACCGGTTGCTCCTACTGTTCCGATGACCTCGCCTTGTGCAACGATTTGACCCTCTTTGACGTCAATTTGGTCCATGTGGTTGTACATTGTTTTTAAACCTTCTCCATGATCGATGACCACCAAGCGTCCATTGAAAAAGAAGTCTCCGATCAGGCTGATGCGTCCTTGAGCTGCCGCCTTGATTGGTGTCCCGGTTGGAGCTGCAATATCTGTTCCCGAGTGTGGTCTGCGCGGTTGGTCGTTAAAAAAACGACGCTTACCGAAGGGGCCGGAGATTGGGCCTTCAACAGGTAAAATCATTCTGATGGAGTCGAGAGTTCCATCAAATGCATCGAGTGCGCCACGCTGCTTTTGTGATTCACTTTTGATGCGGTCTAGATCGAGTGTGTTGGGTGTGACATGCCGTTTATTTTCCAGATAAATCCGCTGCTCTAGATACTTTTTCGGCTTCACTTGAAAGGGAATCTGCTTGCCCTTGTTCTGCAGCGAGTAGTCACCTGGCTCGAGTGACAAAGCAAGCCCAACGACCGCGACATGCTGTTCCCCATGGTTAATTGTTAAAACGGGTTTGCCATTGAAGGTGGGTCGAGCATCAGCCTCGATTGGAATGATAGCGATGCCACCAGGAACACGAGAATCTTCAATCGCGGTCGCTGAAGTTGAAAGACAAAGAGTGGCGAGCACGATGAGGGCGAGTCTCATGGGGTGTCCTTTACAATAGTGTCGACTGTGGCATTGAGCCTGCCATCTTTGAGTCGAATTTCAACTGGTTGTTGCTCTTTCACATCGTTCACAGAGCCGATGGATCGATCAGTCTCTGTATCTCCCTTCAACACAATGCCATATCCACGACCGAGGGTCGCGAGTGGGCTTAGGGTATCGAGCTGCGTCGCGAGATGTGAAAGTGTCGAGTGCGCGTTCTTGATGATCTGGTCTGTGGCCTGCGATAAACGTTTGGCGAGGTAACTCACATCATGTCGCTTTAACGCAATATATTCGGTTGGCGCGACCAACTTGCTTTCGAGGTGCCTCAACCGTTCTCGAGATCGTTGCGTGTGCTGAGTGACTGCTGTTTGGAGTTTATGGGTGGCGAGCTCCAAACGCTGTTGAGCAAGCGAAATCAATGTGTCGGCACGAGACGTGAGTCGTCCCTCAAATTGTGAAAGTCGTCTCATGACATCGTTGATGTCAGGCGTCGCGATTTCTGCTGCTTGTGATGGCGTTGCAGCGCGAATGTCGGCAACCAGGTCTGTCAGTCCCGTGTCGGTTTCGTGTCCCACTGCAGAGATAACGGGGATGTGACATGTTGCAATTGCGCGGCACAGTTGTTCATCATTGAAGGCGCTTAAGTCTTCTGAGGCACCTCCGCCACGGCCGATGATTAATACATCAGCGAAATCATCCGATGCCGCCTGTTTTAATGCATGTGTCAATTCGCTTGGTGCGACATCACCTTGAACAGCAGATGAATACAGCCGAATCGACGCGAGCGGCCAGCGACGCCGCAAAATAGTGAGCATGTCTTGGATGACAGCACCTTTGGGTGATGTGATTAAACCGATACAGCGGGGGATTGTTGGAAGCGGCTTTTTTCGACTGAGATCAGTCAGTCCTTCAGCGATCAGTTTTGCTTTGAGGGCCTCAAGCTTTGCTTTCTGGTCACCGACTCCAGCTTCTGTCATGTGCTTCACAATTAACTGGAGTCGTCCGTTCGGCGGATAAAAATTCACTTCGCAACGAACACGTACTTTGAGTCCGTCGCGTGCGACAAGGCGGACTAACCGATTGGCACCCTTGAACATCACCGCGCTCAATGATGCATCGCCATCGGTTAACGAGAAGTACCAGTGTCCGGATGGATAGGTTTTGAAATTTGTGATTTCCGCGTCCAGCGTGACCGCTTGCGGGAAGAATTCAGTCAATGCTTGAGTCAGTAATGCGGCCAGTGTAGACACTGTGAGAGCATTTTCACTCTGGCTCACTTGTTCCGACACCCCTTAACTCCTTAAACTATGCGATTACCCGCCACCTTCAAGGACTTACTCATGTTACGGATTGCCGAAGACGCCCTGACCTTTGATGATGTGCTGCTCGTTCCGGGTTATTCAAACATCATTCCAGCGAACGTCAGCCTGAAAACTCAAATTACGCGCAACATCGAGCTTAACATGCCGCTGTTGTCAGCGGCGATGGATACCGTGACTGAAGCATCGTTAGCGATCGCAATGGCGCAAGAAGGTGGTCTTGGCATTTTGCACAAGAATATGACCATTGAGCAGCAGGCTCAGGAAGTCCGAAAGGTCAAAAAATTTGAGACCGGCATTATTCAGGATCCAGTCACCTGCTCTCCTAACATCACTGTCAGAGAGCTTCTAGGGATTACCCGTCATCACAACATCAGCGGTGTACCCGTTGTCGAAGGTGACAATCTCGTGGGTATTGTGACGGGGCGAGACATCCGTTTCGTACCAGACCTTGATGTTCAGGTACGTGAAGTCATGACCCCTAAAGATCGATTGGTGACAGTAACTGAGGGGGCGGGTCATCAGGAAATTCAAACAAAACTGCACAAGCATCGGATTGAAAAAGTCTTGGTTGTCGACGATGACTTCCGCTTGAAGGGTCTTGTGACTGTTAAAGACATGATGAAGGCAGAGAGTCACCCGAATGCAGCGAAAGATGCGGCTAAACGTTTATTGGCGGCAGCGGCCGTTGGTACTGGCGCCGAGGGTGAAGAACGCGTTGGTGCATTGGTTGAGGCGGGTGTCGATATCTTAGTCGTGGATACTGCGCATGGTCACTCGCAAGGGGTATTGGATCGCGTGGCATGGATCAAGCAGACATTCCCGCAGGTCGAGGTTATCGGCGGTAATATTGCGACCGGTGAAGCGGCCAAAGCGCTGGTCGAAGTTGGCGCAGATGCTGTGAAGGTCGGTATTGGCCCAGGTTCTATTTGTACGACTCGGATTGTCGCCGGCGTTGGTGTTCCCCAAGTCTCTGCGATCGCAAATGTGGCATCGGCACTGATGGGTTCAGGCATTCCACTGATTGCAGATGGTGGTATTCGGTACTCAGGTGATATTGCAAAGGCTATTGCCGCTGGTGCATCAACTGTCATGGTCGGTTCACTTCTTGCCGGTACAGATGAAGCGCCTGGTGAAGTTGAGCTATTCCAGGGACGTGCATATAAGTCCTATCGTGGCATGGGTTCGTTAGGCGCGATGGCGCAGCGTGAAGGGTCGTCTGACCGCTATTTCCAAGACGCGAGCGCAGGGGCTGAGAAATTAGTTCCTGAAGGTGTTGAAGGACGCGTTCCTTGTAAGGGGCCGCTCTCTGGGATCGTGCATCAGATGATGGGTGGTTTGAGAGCTGCCATGGGTTACACCGGATGCGCCACCATCGAAGAGATGAGAAATCGACCAAGTTTCGTGAAAATCTCTGGTGCTGGCGTCAAAGAGTCACATGTTCATGATGTGTCGATTACGAAAGAAGCGCCAAACTACCGAGTGAAATGATGATGGATATTCATGCTGATCGACTGCTGATTCTCGATTTTGGTTCTCAGTACACCCAGTTAATCGCACGTCGTGTTCGTGAGCATGGGGTGTATTCAGAAATTTTGCCTTGCGACGTTGACCCTCAGCGAATCACTGAGTTTGCCCCGAAGGGTGTCGTCTTATCAGGTGGCCCAGAATCAACGACTGACGCTGCCGGTTGGAAAATTCCAAAAGAGGTGTATGACCTTGAGGTTCCAATTCTTGGCATTTGTTATGGCATGCAGGCATTAGCCCAAGAACTTGGTGGTCGGGTTGAATCGAGTGACTTACGCGAGTTTGGGCACGCAGATCTCGTGATTGAGAATGATGAGTCGCTGCTCGCAGGTTTATCGGATACAGGATCGTTGTCGGTCTGGATGAGTCATGGTGATCGTGTCACTGAGCTGCCGCCTGGGTTTATCGTGATCGGGTCTAGTGCGCATGCGCCAATTGCAGCAATGGCGAATGAAGAACGCCGTATTTATGGTTTGCAGTTCCATCCTGAAGTCACGCATTCCGAGGGTGGATCGGAGATGCTCGCTAAATTTGCTCACGCGATTTGTGGCTGCGGGCGAGAGTGGACGCCGGAAAATATCATCGATGATGCGATCACGCAGGTCCGTGATCAAGTTGGCGATGGACAGGTACTTCTTGGATTATCTGGAGGTGTCGATTCATCGGTTGTTGCCGCATTGTTGCATAAGGCGATTGGCGATCAGCTGGTGTGTGTCTTTGTGGATAATGGATTGCTGCGCTTAAACGAGGGCGCTCAAGTGATGGAGACGTTCGCTCAAAACTTAGGTGTTCGAGTGATTCGTGCCAATGCAGAAGAACGTTTCTTGACTGCACTCAAAGGTGAAGCCGACCCTGAAAGAAAGCGAAAAATCATCGGTCGAACATTCATTGAAGTGTTTGAAGAGGAAGCAGCTAAACTTTCAGATGTGCGTTTCTTGGCGCAGGGTACGATTTATCCTGATGTCATCGAGTCTGCAGGCGCAGCCTCAGGAAAAGCTCATGTGATTAAGAGTCACCACAATGTCGGCGGACTACCCGATGATATGCGTATGGAACTCGTCGAACCGTTGCGTGAATTGTTTAAAGATGAAGTCCGTATTTTGGGTGTGACTCTCGGATTGCCGCCATCAATGGTGTATCGACATCCGTTCCCAGGCCCAGGTCTTGGTGTTCGCATTCTTGGCGAAGTCCATAAAACTTCAGCAGATATTCTTAGGAAGGCAGACCACATCTTTATCGAGGAACTTCGAAAAGCTGATCTTTACGACAAAGTGTCACAAGCATTTGCCGTATTTTTACCGGTGAATTCTGTTGGAGTAGTCGGCGATCAGCGTCGGTACGCGCCTGTCATTGCTTTGCGTGCGGTCGAAACGATCGATTTCATGACAGCTCGGTGGGCTCATTTACCTTACGAATTTATCGAAAGGGTATCCGGTCGTATCATCAATGAGATTGAGGATGTCAGTCGCGTTGTCTATGACGTGAGCTCGAAGCCTCCTGCGACGATTGAGTGGGAATAAGATTTTTCAAATATGTCAGACCTGATTCTTCACCATTACTGGCCTTCACCTTTTGCGCATAAAATACGCTTAGCTCTTGGGTTGTTGGGTAATGCTTGGAAATCTGTGGAAATTCCTCGTGTACCACCGAAGCCATTACTGATGCCTCTGACCGCTGGGTACCGAAGAACGCCTGTTCTTCAGAGCGGTGCAGATGTCTATTGTGATACCCAAAATATTGTTCGAGCGCTGACTGAGATTACCGATAATCACCAGCTGCTGCCTACCAAGCTGAGCGGAAAAATTCTGGCCTTCACCGATTGGGCAGATGGTGCGGTTTTTAACTTGGCCGCAAGAGTCGTCTTAACATCAGCGCTCGACACAGCACCTCCAGAGTTTATTCAAGATCGTGGTGGTTTGTATTTCGGGCCGAACTGGACTCCGGAAGGTTTGAGATCTCAGTTACCAGGGGTGATTTTGCAACTTGCGGCGCATTTAAATTCAATTGACAGCGGACTCGGCGCTCAGGGTGGCTTCATGTCAAATGACTTGTCGTACGCTGATGTGACCATCGCCTATCTTGCTTGGTTTATTCGTGGTCGCTGGGACCAAGGCCCGGAGTTTCTTCAGCAGTTTGCAAACATCGAACGTATCGAGCGCGAAGTGCACGAAGCTGTTCGTGAAGTCTATGAAGATTTATCTGCTGAGGATGCCTTGAAGATTGCTGCTAACTCTGGGTCTCAATCGCCCTCAGGGGTGACTAAGCAATGCGGGGTCACGCTGAAACAAGGGATGCAGATTTCGATCAAGCCACAAGCTGAGACATCTGATCCGCCGATTGTTGGGCGTTTACGCTATTTGGA